>NZ_JBEXWT010000069.1:0-49919 GCF_040629945.1 Kitasatospora sp. NPDC005856
GCGGCGTCGGCGGCGTTGACGGCGGCGGCCAGCGCGCTGGGCGCCGGTGCCGGGGAGGGCGTGGGCGCGGCGGTGGCCGGCCCCGCGGTGGCGGCGATCATGCCGGCCAGCACGGTCAGGGTGGTCGCCGTGGTCAGCAACCTTCCTGCGGAAATCCTGCGTTGCATCGAGGCTCCTCGCATGTGGGGGTCCTCGACCGCGGACGGCTGGGCTGGTGGCGCACCGCGGGGCCGCATTCGGGGGACGGCCGTGCGGGCCGTCCGCGCTCGGGTGCCCGAACCCTCACACGGCGTCATGCCCAGGTCAATGCCTGGTGCGTGCGAGGCGCCCGGTTGGCAAATTCCGTCAAGCCCGCCTGTCCGGCTTCGCGTCAAGCTGGGCTTTTCTTCAAGTGGTTGAGACCACCTCATGTACGGAGCCGGTGGCGATCGAGTACCGTCTCGTCGTCGGAGTCATCGGAGTCGTCGGAAACACCGGAGCCGTCGTCAGTCCCTGCGACCGGCCGAGGACGACGCGCCCGGGGAGGCAGCCGTGCAGCGCAACCGTGTGGCCCCTGCGGTGGCGGTGCCGGCACCGTCGGCCGGCCGGGGGCAGGACGCCTGGCGCGAGTTCGGTGCCCGGCTGCGGCACTGGCGGCGCCGGGCCGGTCTCACCCAGGCGCAGCTCGGCGCCGGGATCGGCTACGACCACACCGCGGTCAGCAAGATCGAGCACGGCGCCCGCCGGGTCACCCCCCGGGTCGCCGACCGGATCGACGACCTCCTCGGTGCGGCCGGTGAGTTGAGCGCGGCCTGCCAGCGCGCCGAGAGTGCCGAACTGTGCGTCCTGGACGTCTTCTCGCCCGCCCTGCTCCGACCCCCGCTGCCGGGCGGGGCGGCGCTCGGCGTGCCGGGCCCGCTCGCGGCCGGCACCCCGCTCCCGGCCGCCGCCCCGCTGCGACTGCCCGACTACGGCCTGCTCTGCCCACTGCACGGCGCCGAGGGCTGTGCGGTCCCCGAGGTCGGAGAACTCGCCGCCCTGCACGCCGAGTTCTGCGCCCCGGAGGGGCTCGCCGATCCGGCCGCCGGGCGCCCGCTGGACGCCGTCACCGCGCACGCCCTGACCGGGCTGCTCGCCGCCCACCTGCGCTCCGGCGAGACCGGCGACCGGCCGGGCCTGGCCGCCGCCGTGGAGCGCACCCTGCGCGCCGTGCTCGCCCGACTGGCCGCCGCCCCCGCCGCGCAGCGCGGTCCGCTGGTCCGCCTGGCCGCCGAGCACGCCCACGCGGCCGGCGCGCTGCGGATGCAGGACGGCCGCAACGCCACCGCGATGGCCTGCTACGACCGCGCCCTCACCTGGGCCGGGCTGGCCGTGGACCAGGCCACCCAGGTCGGCACGCTCAGCGACATGAGCATCCTGGCCCGGCTGGACGGCGACCCGGTCGCCGCGCTCGGCTACGCCCGCGAGATCGAACGGGTCGCCCCGGACCGGCACTGGGCCGGCGCGATGGGCCGGATCAGCCGGGCCCGGGCGCACGCGCTCACCGGCGACGTGCGGGCGACCGTCCGGCAGATCGGGCTGGCGCGGGCGCACCTGGACCACATCGGCGCGCAGGACGAGGTCGACGTGCCCTGGCTCTCGATCGCCTCGATGCGGATGCGGGTCGAGTCCGCCGCGGCCGCCGCGCTGCGCGACCTCGCCGCGGCCACCGACGACCCCCGGCTGGCCCGCCGCGCACTGGACGCCACCGAGACCGCCCTCGGCCTGCTGGGTCCGGACCAACTGCCCTCCAGCCGACTGCTCTTCATCGTCCGGGCGGCCGACTGCCACGTCTGCGCCCACGACCCGGCGACGGCCGTCGAGCTGCTCGGCCCCGCCCTCGAGGCGACCGGCGTGACCGCGCTGCCCGCGCTGGTCGAGTACGAGCTGCGCGGTCTGCGCGACCGTCTCGCGGCGCACGCGCCCCGTGCCGCACACCGGTTGGCGGAGCCGGCCCGCTCCTGATCGGACGACCCTCGCCGGGAGCCGCGGCGAAGGCCGCCCGATTGGCCGGATCGGCAGCCGCGCGGGGCAGCGCAGAGGGGGCGCACAACGGCGCCCGAAATGCCTGCATTGCCGCCTGCACGCGCCCTCATCTCCGACATCTACTCGAAAATGCGCCCCCTTCGCGCCGTTCAGACGTCAACTTCGTGCGCGTATAGTCCGCCGATCGGGTCATTCGTCGAGTTAACACGTCGAATGACTGTCACGACGGGCGCATGCCGCTTAGAGTCTCTGACGTTTCCAGTCGTTAGTTCGCGAAGAACGGGGGGCGCGTGCTGTCAGCCATTGCCCGCCGGCTCGCCCATCCGCTTCTGCTCCTGGGCGTGCTGTGCACGGCCGTCGCGTCCCTGCGTTTCCACTGGGCGCCGGACCGGGTCTCACCGCTCTTCCTGATCGCCGTCCTCGGATATCTGGCCGTCCTGGAACGGGTGATCCCTTACCGGACCGACTGGCATCCGAGCCGACGTGAACTCGGCTGGTACAGCCTCTACTTCGTGCTGAGCATGGTCGGCGGAGCACTGGCTCAGGGGCTGGTGACGACGTTGGTGGAGGTGCTCGGCCCGGCCCACCCGGTGCTGCCGTTCGCGGTGGAGATCCCACTCGCGCTGCTGGTCGGCTCGCTCGGCGACTACCTCGTGCACCGCTGGTCCCACCGCAACCGGTGGCTCTGGCGGCTGCACGGGGTGCACCACGTTCCGGACAAGGTGAACGTCGCGAACAACGGCGTGAATCATTTCCTGGACGTGTTCGTCGCGCAGTCCGTGGTCCAACTGTCGCTGGCGCTGATCGGATTCTCGCCGGATTCAGTGTTCGTGGTCGGAATATTCGTCCTGGCTCAGGGGTATTTCGTCCACGCCAACATCGAAGTCCGCATCGGCCCGCTCGGCCACGTCCTGGCCGGGCCGGAACTCCACCGCCTGCACCACAGCACCGACCTCGCCGAAGCCGGCCACTACGCCTCCGACCTCTCGCTCTGGGACCACGTGTTCGGGAGCTTCACCTGGCGGCCCGGCAGAGTGCCGAAGGCCGTCGGCCTCACCGACCCGGCCGCGTTCCCCACCACCGGGGAGCTCGGCGCCACTCTGCTGCACCCCTGGCGCCGGGCGAAGACCACCGAGCAGTCCGTCTGAGCCCGGCCCGAGAGGCCATTCCCACTTCCGTGTCCCCGCGTCACGCCATCACCCCCGGATTGGATCATGACCTCCTCGCCCTTCGCCGTGCCCCGCGAACGCATCGCGATCACCGGTATCGGCTGCCGCCTGCCGGGACACGCCAACGACCACCGGTCCTACTGGAGCAACCTGATCGAGGGCCGGGACTGTCTCACCGAGACGCCCGCCGACCGCTACGACACCGGCACCCTGGGCAGCAGGGACCGGGCCAAGCCGGGGCGGCTGATCGGTGGCCGGGGTGGCTACATCGACGGCTTCGACACCTTCGACCCGGACTTCTTCGGCATCAGCCCGCGCGAGGCCGAACACATGGACCCGCAGCAGCGCAAGCTCCTCGAGGTCAGCTGGGAGGCCCTGGAGGACGGCGGCCTGCGCCCCGGCGAGCTGGCCGGCCGCGAGGTCGGCGTCTACATGGGCGCCTTCACCCTCGACTGGAAGATCCTCCAGTTCGCCGACCTCGACTTCGGCACCATCGCGGCGCACACCGCCACCGGCACCATGATGACGATGGTCTCCAACCGGATCTCGCACTGCTTCGACTTCCGCGGGCCCAGCGTCTCGATCGACACCGCGTGCAGCTCCTCGCTGGTCGCGGTCCACCTCGCCTGCCAGAGCCTGCTCCGCGGCGAGACCGAACTCGCCCTGGCCGGCGGGGCGTTGCTGCACATGGCGCCGCAGTACACGATCGCCGAGACCAAGGGCGGCTTCCTCTCCGCGGACGGCCGCTCGCGCGCCTTCGACGCCTCCGCGGACGGCTACGTCCGGGCCGAGGGCGTCGGCGTGGTCGTGCTCAAGCGGCTCTCCGACGCGCTGCGCGACGGCGATCCGGTGCACGCCGTCATCCTCGGCACCGGCGTCAACCAGGACGGGCGCACCAACGGCATCACCGTCCCCAGCGCGGACGCCCAGGTCACCCTGATCGAGCGGGTCTGTGCCGAGGCCGGGGTGGTGCCCGGCAGCCTCCAGTACGTGGAGGCGCACGGCACCTCCACCCCGGTCGGCGACCCGATCGAGGCCGCCGCCCTCGGCCGGGTGCTCGGCATCGGCCGCCGCGCCGGGGACCGCTGCTACGTCGGCTCGGTCAAGACCAACATCGGGCACACCGAGGCGGCGGCCGGTGTCGCCGGGCTGATCAAGACCGCGCTCGCGATCAAGCACCGCCGCATCCCGCCGCACCTCAACCTGGAGCGGCCCAACCCCGGCATCGACCTGGACGCGCTGCCGTTCGAGATCCCGACCGCCGCGGTGGAGTGGCCCGAGCACCAGGGGCCGGCCCGCGCGGGCGTCAACTCCTTCGGCTTCGGCGGCACCAACGCCCACGTGCTGCTGGAGGAGCCGCCGCTGCCCGCGCCCGCCGCACCGGTCGCCGAGCCGGCCCGCACCGTGCTGCCGCTGAGCACCAAGGACACCGCCGGACTGCCCGAACTGGCCGCCGCCGTACGGCGGGAGCTCGCCGACGGGACGCCGCTGGCAGACCTCGGCCACACCCTGGCGCACCGCCGCCAGCACCTGCCCGAGCGGCTCGGGGTGGTCTACTCCACCCGGGAGGACCTGGACGAGGCACTGGCCGCGTGCGAGCGCGGTGAGCAGCACCCGAGGGTGGTCCAGGGCCGCGCCCGGGAGCGTCGGCAGCGCCGGCTGGCCTGGGTGTTCACCGGCATGGGCCCGCAGTGGTGGGGCATGGGCCGAGGGCTGTACGAGCACGAGCCGGTCTACCGCGAGGCCGTGCAGGCCGTCGACCAGGAGATCCGCGCCCAGGCCGGATGGTCGCTGCTGACCGAGCTGGCCCGGGACGAGGCGGACTCCAAGATGGCCGAGACCTGGCTCGCCCAGCCCGCCAACTTCGCCGTCCAGGTGGGGCTTTCGGCGCTCTGGCGGAGCCACGGCCTGCGCCCCGACGCGGTGGTCGGCCACAGCACCGGCGAGGTCGCCGCCTTCCACGAGGCCGGGGTGTACGACCTGGCCGACGCCGTCCGGGTGGTGCTCGCCCGCAGCCGCCTCCAGCAGCGACTGGCCGGCACCGGCACCATGCTCGCGGTCGGCCTGCCGGAGGCCGAGGCCGAGCGCCGCATCCGCCCGTACCGCTCCCGGATCTCGCTCGGCGCGATCAACAGTCCCTCCGCGGTGACCCTGGCCGGGGACGCCGAGGCACTGGCCGAGCTGGCCGAGGAACTGCGGCAGCAGGGCGTATTCGCCCGCCTGCTGGACGTCGAGGTCCCGTACCACAGCGTGCGGATGGACCCGATCCGGGACGAGCTGGTGGCCGCGCTCGCCGTCATCAAGCCCCAGGAGGCGCGGCTGCCGCTCTACCTGACCGCCCGCGAGGAGCTCGCCCGCGGACCGGAGCTGGACGGCGAGTACTGGTGGCAGAACGTCCGCAACCCGGTGCGCTTCCGGGCCGCCGTCGAGCGGATGGCCGAGGACGGCCACGGACTGTTCCTGGAGATCGGCCCGCACCCGGTGCTCGGCCACGCGATCCGCGAGTGCGCGGAGCAGGCACACGTCCTGCCGTCGATCCGCCGGCAGCAGGACGAGCCCGAGCGCCTCGCCCGGAGCCTCGCCGAACTGCACACCCTCGGCGTCGAGTTCAGCTGGGACGCGCTGCACCCGGCAGGCCGCCCGGTGCCGCTGCCGGCCTACCCGTGGCGGCGCGACCGGTACTGGGTGGAGCCCGAGCCGGTCGCGCAGGTCCGGCTCGGCCGACTGGACCACCCGCTGCTCGGCCGCCGCACCGCGAGCGCCCAACCCGGCTGGACCGGCGCGCTCGACCCCGAGCGGCTGCCCTACCTGACCGACCATCGGATCGAGGGCCAGGCCGTCTTCCCGGCCGCCGGGTACCTCGAGATGGCCGCCCAGGCCGTCCGCACCCTGACCGGCGGCACCGAGGTGACGCTGGCCGAGATCGAACTGAACCGGGCGCTGTTCCTCTCCGAGACCGAGCCCGTCCCCGTCCAGCTCACCTACGCCACCGAGGACGCCCGCTTCACCATCGCCTCCACCCCCGCCGGCGGCGAGCCGAGCGTGCACGCCGGCGGCCGGGTCCGCACCGGCCAGCGCCGCGGCCACGGGCCCGCGCTGGACGCGGACGCCCTCCGCGCGCGGGGGCGGCACCTCGACGGCCCGGACTGCTACCGGCGGCTGGCCGAGCGCGGCTACGACTACGGGCCCGCCTTCCAGGTCATCGCCGAGGTGTGGACCGGCCCCGGCGAGGCGCTCGCGCGGATCCGGCCGACCGCCCGGCTCGGCCCGGACGCGGCCGACCACCACCTGCACCCGGTGCTGCTGGACGGCTGCTTCCAGGCCCTGCTCACCACCCAGCTGGAGGCGCCCGAGGGCGGCAGCGTCCGGCTCCCCGTCTCGATCGCCGAGGTCCGCCTCGACGAGATCGGCGACCGCCCGCTGTGGGTGCACGCCACCGTCACCCGGGACAGCGGCGAGGAACTCGTCGGCGACCTCGCGCTCTACACCGAGGACGGCGCCCCGGTCGGCAAGGTCACCGGCTTCCGGGTCGCCGACATCGCCCAGGCCCCGGCCTCCGTCGGGCTGGCCACCATCGACGGCTGGCTCACCGAGGTCGACTGGGTGCCGGCCGCCGAACCGGCCCTCGACGAGACCCCGGGCGACCTCCTGCTCTTCGCCGACGAGAGCGGGCTCGCCGAGCGGCTGGCCGCCCTGGCCACCGGGCGCGGCGCCCGCTGCCACCTGGTCCGGCCCGGCACCGAGTACCGGCACGGCGAGGGACACTCCACCGTGAGGCCCGACTCCGCCGAGGACGTCCGGCGCCTGTTCGCCGACCTCGACCCAGGCTTCACCGCCGTCGTCCACCTCTGGAACCTCGACCAGCCCGCCCTGGCCGCCACCACCGCCGACCGGCTCGCCCCGCTCGCGACCCTCGGCGCCTACTCCCTGATCACCCTCGCCCAGGCCCTGCCCGACGCCCGCCCGGACGGCAGGCTGCACATCGTCACCCGGGGCACCCAGCCCGCCGCCCCCGGCGACCGGGTCGAACCGCTCGGCGCCCCCGCCTGGGGCATCGGCCGGGTGCTGTGGCAGCAGGAACTGGTCGCCCAGCGCGGCACCCTGATCGACCTCGACCCGGCCTCCGCCGCCGCCGACCAGGCCGAGGCGCTGCTCGCCGAACTCGCCGCCCGGGACGAGCAGGAGATCGCCCTGCGGGCCGGCGCCCGGCTCACCAGCCGGCTGCGGCAGGCCGAGGGCCTCACCCGCCCGCTGCCGCCCGTCCTGCGCCCCGACGGCAGCTACCTGGTCACCGGGGCCTTCGGCGCCCTCGGCCGGCTGCTCTGCCGCACCCTCGTCCGGCGCGGCGCCCGGCGGCTGATCCTGGTCGGCCGCACCGCCCTGCCGGAGCGCTCCGAGTGGGCGTACGCCCACCCGGACACCCCGGTCGGCGAGCGGATCGCCTTCCTGCGCGAGCTCCAGGCGCTCGGCGCCGAACCGCTGCTCGCCTCGGTGGACGTCACCGACGAGGCCGCCCTCGCCGACTGGCTCGCCGACTACCGGCAGCGCCAACTCCCGCCGATCCGAGGCGTGTTCCACCTCGCCGGACAGGTCAAGGACACCCTGCTGGCCCAGATGGACCGGTCGGCCTTCGACGCCGGCTACGCCCCCAAGGTGATCGGCGGCCACCTGCTGCACAGGCTGCTGCGGGACGAACCGCTCGACCACTTCGTGCTGTTCGCCTCCGTCGCCTCGCTGCTCACCACCGCCGGGCAGACCAACTACGCGGCCGGCAACGCCTTCCTGGACGCCCTGGCCCACCACCGCCGGGCCGAGGGGCTGCCCGGGCTCAGCCTGGACTGGGGCCCCTGGGCCACCGGCATGATCGAGGAGCTGGGCCTGGTCGCCCACTACCGCGACGCCCGGGGCATGAGCTCGCTTCCGCCGGACGCCGGTACGGCCGTCCTGGAACGCGTCCTCGGCCAGGACCGCGCCCAGCTGCTGGTCGCCACCGTGGTCGACTGGCCGACCTTCCTGGCCTGGTACCCGGCGCCGCCGCCGCTGGTCGCCGACCTCGCGGCGAACGCCGCCGAGCAGGCCCCGGCCGAGACCGGCGGCTTCCTGGACGCCTACCGCCCGGCTGACCCGCAGGCCCGCCGGGAGCTGGTCGTCGAGCGGTTCACCGCCGCCGCCGCGGCCGTGCTGCGGATCGGCGCCGAACGGATCGACACCGGGACCAGGCTCGGCGCGCACGGCCTGGACTCGCTGCTCGCGATGGAGCTGCGCGCCCGGGTGCACGGCGAACTGGGCGTCGCCCTGCCGGTGGTGGCCCTGCTCAGCAACGGCACCGTCGGCGACCTGGTCGACCTGCTCACCGACGGCCTGGCCGAGCGGCTCGCCGCCGACGGCGGCCCCGCCGAGGCCGAGGTCGAGCTGTACACCGACGAGTCCCGCTTCCCGCTCACCCACAACCAGCAGGCGCTCTGGTTCCTGCGCCTGCTGCACCCGGACGGCTTCGCGTACAACATCGGCGGCGCCGTCGAGGTCCGCGCGGAGATCGACCCGGAGCTGATGTTCGGGGCCTTCCGCCACCTGGTGGCCCGGCACCCCGAGCTGCGCGCCGCCTTCACCGCCGAGGAGGGCCGCCCGGTCCAGCGCATCCGCGAGGAGGTCGAGGTCGACACCGGGCTGTTCGACGTGGAGGGCCGGCCGTGGGAGGAGATCCACGACCTGATCGTCCACGAGTACCGGCGGCCGTACGACCTCGCCGGGGACCCGCTGGTGCGGCTGAGGCTGTTCCGGCGCGGGCCGGACCGCTGGGTGCTGATGAAGGCCGTCCACCACATCGTCTCGGACGCGATCTCCACCTTCACCTTCATCGAGGAGCTGTTCGAGGTCTACGAGGCGCTGCGCCAGGGCCGCACCCCGGAACTGCCCCCGGTGCCCGCCCGCTACCTGGACTTCCTCAACCGCCAGAACCGCTTCCTGGCCGGGCCCGAGGCGCGCCGGATGCTCGACTACTGGCGCGGCCACCTGCCGGCCGAGATGCCGGTGCTGGCGCTGCCCACCGACAAGCCGCGCCCGGCCGTGCAGACCCACAACGGCGCCTCCGAGTTCTTCCAGCTGGACGCCGAACTCACCGCCCGGGTGCACGAACTGGCCCGCGCCCACGGTGCCACCCCGTTCATGGTGCTGCTCAGCGCCTACTACCTGCTGCTGCACCGCTGGTCCGGGCAGCCGGACATCGTGGTCGGCAGCCCCGTCACCGGCCGCACCCAGGAGGAGTTCGCCTCCGTCTACGGCTACTTCGTCAACCCGCTGCCGCTGCACGTGAGCCTGGCCGGGGAGCCGACCGTGGCCGAGCTGCTGGCCCGGGTGCGGGAGAGCGTGCTCGGCGGGCTGGACAACCAGGAGTACCCCTTCCCGCTGCTGGTCGAGCAGTTGGGGCTCCAGCACGACCCGAGCCGCTCCGCGGTGTTCCAGGCGATGTTCATCCTGCTCACCCACAAGGTCGCCGTGGAGCGCTTCGGATACCGCCTGGAGTACATCGAACTCCCGGAGGAGGAAGGCCAGTTCGACCTCACGCTGTCCGCCTACGAGGACCGTTCGGACGGCTGCTTCCACTGCGTCTTCAAGTACAACTCGGACCTCTTCGAGCCCGCCACCGTCCAGCGGCTGGCCGCGCACTACCGCAACCTGCTGGACGCCATGACCCGCGCCGCCGAGGACCGGCCGGTCGACCGGCTGCGGATGCTGGGCGAGGCCGAACGGCGGGAGATCCTCACCGGGTTCAGCGGCGCCGACCGCCGGATCGAGCACGACACCCCGGTCCCGGAGCTGATCGCCAAGGCCGCCGCCGAGCGGCCCGAGGCCGTCGCGGTGGTCGCGCCCAGCCGGGACGGCGTCCGCCGGCTGACCTACGGCGAGCTCGACCGGCAGTCCGAGCGAACGGCTGTACGGCTGCGTGAACTCGGCGTCGGCGAGGGCTCGGTGGTCGCGGTCTGCCTGGACAAGTCGCCCGAGCTGATCACCACCCTGCTCGGGATCTGGCGGGCCGGCGCCGCCTACCTCCCGCTGGACCCCGGGCACCCGGCCGACCGGCTCGCCCACCAGGTGTCCGACGCCGGAGCGGCGCTGGTGGTGGTCGACCAGCGGCGCCCGCTCGCGGCCGACCTGCCCGCCAGGCCGGTCACCCTGGAGGAGCTGGACCGGCCCGTGCTGGGCGGCGCCGTACCGCTGCCCGCCGCCGACCCGGACCGGGCCGCCTATCTGATCCACACCTCGGGCTCCACCGGCCGCCCCAAGGGCGTCCGGGTCGACCACCGCAACCTGGCCGCCGTCACGGCCGGCTGGCGCGCCGAGTACCGGCTGGACACCGAGGTCCGGGTGCACCTCCAGATGGCCGGCACCGCCTTCGACGTCTTCTCCGGGGACTTCGCCCGGGCGCTCAGCACCGGCGGCACCCTCGTCCTGGTCGACCGCGAGCTGCTCTTCGACACCGCCCGGCTGTACCGGGTGATGCGCGAGGAGGCCGTGGACGGCGGTGAGTTCGTGCCCGCCGTGGCCCGCGCGCTGCTGGCCCACTGCGAGCGCGAGGGCCTGACGCTGGACTTCCTGCGGCTGCTGATCGTCGGCTCCGACTCCTGGAAGGCCGCCGAGCACCAGCGGGTGCGCGCCCTGTGCGGCCCGCGGACCCGGCTGGTCAACTCCTACGGGCTGACCGAGGCCAGCGTCGACAGCACCTACTACGAGGGCGCGACCGAGCAGCTGGAACCCGGCCGGATGGTGCCGATCGGCCGGCCGTTCCCGAACAGCGCGGTATACGTTCTGGACCCGTACGGCGAGCCCGTCCCGGTGGGCGTGCCCGGCGAGCTGTGGATCGGCGGCGCGGGCGTCGCGGCCGGCTACCCCAACGACCCGGAGCAGACCGCCCGGCGCTTCGTCACCCTGGAGCTCGACGGCGAGCCCGTGCGGCTCTACCGCACCGGCGACCTCGGCCACTGGGACACCGCCGGCACCCTGCACCTGCTCGGCCGGATCGACAACCAGGTCAAGGTCCGCGGCCACCGGATCGAGCTGGGCGAGATCGAGGCCCACCTCACCGCCCGCCCGGAACTCGCCCAGGCCTGCGTGGCGGTGCGCCAGGACGCCCGGGGCGAGGCCGTCCTCGCCGCCTACGTGGTGCCCGCCGAGGGCACCGTGCTGGACCGCCGCGAACTGCGCCGCCACCTGGCCGAGCACCTGCCCACCGTGATGATCCCCTCCTACCTCACCGAGCTGCCCGCCCTGCCGCTCACCCCGAACGGCAAGGTGGACCTGGTGGCCCTGCCCGAACCGAAGGCGGACACCGCCGGAGCCCAGCACGAACCACCCGTCACGCTCTACGAGACGAGGGTCGCCGAGCACTGGCAGAACCTGCTCGGTCTGGACGAAGTCGGCCTCCAGCACGACTTCTTCGAGCTCGGCGGCAGCTCGATCCGGCTCATCGAGCTGATCCACCACCTCCAGAGCGAGTTCAACATCAGCATCCCGGTCGGCCTGCTGTTCAAGGTCACCACCCTGCACGGCATGGCCCGCACCATCGAGCAGATCATCACCGGCGAGGTGGCCGGCGGCGAGCCCTACCTCTGGTTCAACGCCGAGGTGCCCGAGGACCGCACGGTCTTCTGCTTCCCGCCGGCCGGCGGCCACGGGCTGGTCTACCGGCAGCTCGCCGCGCACCTGCCGGAGCACCGGATCGCCTCCTTCAACTACCTGACCGGCGACGACAAGACCGCCCGCTACGCGGACCTGGTCGAGGAACTGCATGTCGGCGGACCGTACGTCCTGCTCGGCTACTCGCTCGGCGGCAACCTCGCCTTCGAGGTGGCCAAGGAACTGGAGCGGCGCGGACGCAGGGTGGCCTCGGTGGTGCTGGTGGACGCCTACCGGGTCACCGAGGCCTTCGACCTCGGCGAGGAGCACCTGGCCGTCTTCGAACGCGAACTCCACGAGCACCTGCACCGCCACACCGGCTCGCGGATCGTCGCCCGGGAAACCCTCGAACAGGCCAGGGACTACCTGGAGTTCAGCAGTCGCACGCCCAACACCGGCACCGTCGGAGCCCAGTTGGACGTGGTCTGCGAGGGCGACCGGCTCTCCGTGCACGTCGGCGGCGAACCGGGCTCCTGGCACGGCGCCTCCACCATGGGCACCGCGGTGTACGTCGGGCACGGCGCCCACGCCGAGATGCTCGACGGGGACTTCGCCGCCGGCAACGCCGAACTGGTGGGCGCCATCCTGGCCGGAGGAACCGCCGATGTCCGCGGCTGACCGCGGACCGGACTGGTCCACCAGGGAACGGGCCGACGGCGGCCCGCCCCGGGTGATCGTGATCGGGGCCGGCCTGGCCGGCCTCGCCACCGGCTGCTACGCGCAGATGAGCGGCCTGGAGACCAGGATCTTCGAGAAGCACGTGCTGCCCGGCGGCTGCTGCACCGCGTGGTCCCGGCACGGCTACCTGTTCGACTACTGCATCGACTGGCTGATCGGCACCGCCGAGGGCACCGGAGCGCACCAGGTCTGGAGCGAACTCGGCGCCCTGGACGGCAAGTCGGTGACCCTCTTCGACACCTTCAACCGGGTGGTCGACGAGCACGGCCGGGCCGTCACCTTCTACGGCGACCCGGACCGGCTGGAGGCCCACCTGCTGGCCCTCGCCCCCGGTGACGCCAAGCCGATCCGGGCCTTCTGCCGGGACCTGCGCCGCTACGCCGCGATCGAGCTGCCCTGGGACATCACCCCGCCGCCGCTGCGCACCACGGCGGAACGGCTGCGCACCCTGCGCACCGTCCTGCCCGCGTTCCGGCTGTTCTGGCGCACCGCGACCACCCCGATGAGCGGCTTCGCCGAGCGGTTCCAGGACCCGCTGCTGCGGCGGGCCTTCCCCAACATGTTCCTCCAGGAGCCCGAGGGCTTCCCGCTGCTGCCGTACCTGTACACCCTGGCGGCCGCCCACAACGGCAACGCGGGCTTCCCGGAGGGCGGCTCGCTCGGGCTGGCCCGCTCGGTGGAGGAGCGCTACACCTCGCTCGGCGGGGTGATCGGCTACCGCTGCCGGGTCGAGCGCATCCTGATCGAGGACGGGCGTGCGATCGGGGTGGAACTCAAGGACGGCTCGCGGCACTTCGCCGACCACGTGGTGGCCGCCTGCGACGGCCCGACGGTGCTGGACCGGCTGCTGGAGGGCCGCTACTCCAGCCCCGCCACCGAGAAACTGTACGGCGAACTGCTCGACAAGCCGGGCAACCTGTACCCGGCGGTGGTCTCCGCCTTCGTCGGCATCGACGGCCCGCTGCCGGAGGGCGAGCCGCACAGCACCACCTATCTGCTGCCGCCCGGGGACGGCGAGCGGCTGCCCGGCTCGCTCCAGAACAGCCTGGTGGTGCAGCTGCGGTCCTCCTACGCCGACGGCTTCGCACCGCCGGGCAAGTCGGTGCTGCACTGCACCTACTTCAGCGACTACCGCTCGTGGAAGGACCTGCGGAGCAGCGACCGTCGGGCCTACCGGGCGCGCAAGCAGGAAGTCGCCGTGTTCGTCCGGGAGTTCCTGGAGCGGACGTACCCCGAGCTGGCCCGGCGGATCGAACTCGTCGACGTGGCCTCGCCGGTGACCACCGAGCGGTTCACCGGCAACACCTACGGCAGCATCCTCGCCTGGCAGGCCTTCTCCGAGGCCGAGGACGCCGCCAACCGGCTGGTCAACCGGGACCGGATGCGGCTGCCCGGGCTGAGCGGCTTCTCCATGGCGGGCCAGTGGACCTCGCTCGGCGGACTGATCCGGGCCGCCACCAGCGGACGGTTCGCCGCGCAGTACCTCTGCCGGGAGCTCGGCCGGCCGTTCCGGGCCTGGCCGAGCGACAACCGGGAACCCTGGCACGCGGGCAAGTGGGGCCGCCTGCCTCAACTGGGCCGGGCCACCGTGGGAGCGCCCGAAGTGGGAGTGGCGGAGTGAGCGGGACGACGACCGGCGGCCGGCAGAGCATGGTCATCATCGGCGGAGGGCTCGGCGGCCTGTCCACCGGCTGCTACGCGCAGATGAACGGCTACCGCACCCGGATCGTGGAGATGCACGAGATCCCCGGCGGCTGCTGCACCGGCTGGGACCGCGGTGAGTTCACCTTCGACTGCTGCGTCAGCTGGCTGCTGGGCAGCGGCCCGGGCAACGAGATGCACCAGATCTGGCTCGAACTCGGCGCGCTGCAGGGCAAGCGGATGCGCAACTTCGACGTCTTCAACGTGGTGCGCACCCGGGACGGCCGGGCGGTCTACTTCTACTCCGACCCCGACCGGCTGGAGGCCCACCTGCTGGAGCTGGCCCCGGAGGACGCCCGGCAGATCCGGCAGTTCTGCTCCGGGCTGCGCAAGTTCCGTCTGGCGCTGGCCCGTTACCCCTTCCTCAAGCCGGTCGGGCTGATGGGTCGGTGGGAGCGGACGCGGATGCTCGCCTCCTTCCTGCCCTACTTCAACGTGATCCGGCGCTCGATCACGGTGCTGATGAGCGACTACTCGGCGAAGTTCAGGAGCCCGCTGCTGCGCGAGGCCTTCAACTTCATCCTGTACGAGAAGCACCCCAACTTCCCGGTGCTGCCCAACTACTTCCAACTCGCCTGCCACGCCGGTCAGTCGGCCGGGGTGCCGGAGGGCGGTTCGCTGGGGCTGGCCAACTCGATCGAGCAGCGCTACCGGCGGCTGGGCGGCGACATCACGTACAACACCAAGGTGACCGAGATCCTCATCGAGGACCACCGGGCGGTGGGGGTGCGGCTGAGCGACGGCCAGGAGGTGCGGGCCGACATCGTGGTGGCCGCCTGCGACGGCCGGACCACCATGATGGACCTGCTCAAGGGCCGCTACCTGAGCGACACCTACCGCCGGCTGTACACCCAGACCATCGCCGAGCCGGGCATGGTCTTCCCCGGTTACGTGACCGTCTTCCTCGGGCTGCGCCGACCCTTCCCGGCCGGGGACCCGTGCACCACCTACCTGCTGGAGGACGAGGTCGCCGAGCGGCTCACCGGCATCCGGCACCCGAGTATCAACGTCCAGTTCCGCAGCCGCCACTACCCGGAGCTGTCGCCCGCCGACACCACCGTCGTGTACGCCAGCTACTTCTGCGACATCGAGCCCTGGCGGGAGCTGAGCACCGGGCCGGAGCAGGAGCCCCGGGTGCGGCGCGGCGAGGAACTGCACACCCTGCCGGTCGGCCGGGGGCGGGAGTACCAGCGGGAGAAGCGGCGGGTGCGCGACGCCATCGTGGAGTTCCTGGACGGCCACCATCCCGGGCTGCGGGACGCGGTGTCGGTCAAGGACGTCTCCACCCCGCTCACCCAGGTCCGCTACACCGGCAACTACAACGGGACGGTGCTGGGCTGGCAGCCCTTCGTGGAGAGCGGCGAGACCCTGGAGGAGGAGATCAAGCGCAACGGCCCGGGGCTGCCCGGCCTGGCGAACTTCTACCTCTCCGGCGTCTGGGCGACCACCGGCGGGCTGATCCGGGCGGCGGCGGCCGGCCGACACGTCGTCCAGTTCGTCTGCCGGGACGACGGCAAGCCCTTCACCGCCGAGGTGGACGACAGCGCACCGCTGCCCACCCTGCTCATCGAGCCGGTCGGCCCCGCCGACCGCCAGTTTGGAGTCACCTCGTGAGAATCGAGAAGTGGGTCGTCGGGGAGCACGTGGACGGCGTGCCGGACGTCGGGCGGATGTACCGGAAGGTCGTGGAGGACCTGGACGTCCGGCTCGCCGCCGACGAGATGCTGCTGCGCACCCGGTACGTCTCGGTCGACCCGTACCTCCAGGGCATCGCGCTGGACACCCCGATCGGCGACCACATGGGCGCGGACTCGATCATGGAGGTCCTGGACGCCGGGCCGGCCGCGCGCTTCGCGGCGGGGGACCTGGTCCAGGGCTTCGGCGGCTGGCGCAGCCACCTGGTCAGCAACGGTGCGCCCCGGCTCTGGCAGACCGGCACCTTCCCGATGGTCTTCCCGGCATTCCGCCGGCTGGACCCGGCCGACTACGACGAGGACCTGCCGCTCTCCACCGCGCTCGGCATCCTGGGCGGGCCCGGGATGACGGCCTGGGGAACCGTCGAGAAGTTCCTCGACGTGCGCCCCGGGTCGACGGTGCTGGTCGGCGGCGCCTCCGGTGCGGTCGGCTCGCTGGTCGGGCAGCTGGCCAAGCACCGGGGCGCACGGGTGATCGGCACCACGGCCTCGCCGGAGAAGACGGCGCGGCTGTGGGAGCTGGGCTTCGACGGGGTGGTGCTGTACCGCGACGGCGACGCACCGGAGCGGCTGGAGAAGGAGCTCGCCGAGTTGGCGCCGGGCGGCATCGACCGCTACTTCGACAGCCTCGGCGGGACGCTGACCGACGTGGTCTTCGGCATGCTCGCGGTGGAGAGCCGGGTGGCCGTCTGCTGGCAGTGGGGGAGCCAGGTCGGAGGCGACTGGGCCGGGCCCCGGCTGCTGCCGATGATCATGTTCCCGCGCACCACGATCCGCGGCATCTTCTCGCTGGAATGGTTCACCGAGGACAACTGGGCCGCGCTGCGGCGGGACGTCGGGGCGCTGGTGCGCAGCGGCGAGCTGACGTACCAGGAGACCGTGCACCGGGGGTTCGACAGCATCCCGGTGGCCTACCGCGGCCTCTACCTGGACCGGTCCGCGAGCAAGGGGAAGGTGCTGGTCGAACTCTGAGCACGACCGTCGCACGACGCTCGCGGGCCCTTCGGCGGATGTGCCGGAGGGCCCGCGAACGCGGTCGGCCCGGGGCGGTCAGGCCATGATGCCGGCCGCGCGCAGGCGGCGGGCCACCGCCTCCCAGTCGGGGGCGACGGGCTCGGTGCGACGGGTGCCGACGCCCAGGTCCTTGAAGCCGCTGGAGGTCGACACGCAGACCACCGGGCCCTCGGAGAGGTCCGGTTCGCCGAGGCTGCGCAGCCCGGCCAGGCCCGCCGCCGAGGACAGCTCCGCCCAGAGCCCCGCCCGGGCCATCTCGCGCTGGGCGTCCGCGAGTTGGCCATCGCTCAGGGTCAGCGCCCGGCCGCCGCTATCCCGGACGGCGAGCACGCCCCGGTAGCCGCTGACCGGGGAGGAGATCGAGTACGCGTCGCTCGGGCCGACCGTCACGTGGGCGGCCGGCCGGCCCTCGGCGATCGCCCGGGCGAGCGGCCCGGAGGCGGCCGTCTCGCAGGAGTGGATGCGCGGAACGCGGTCGGCCAGGCCCAGTCGGCGCAGTTCGGTGAAGCCCTTCCAGACGCCGAACAGCAGCTCGCCGTAGCCGGTCGGCACGAACACCGCGCTGGGCAGGCCGACGTCCTGGAAGATCTCGTACGCGACGGTCTTGTAGCCCTCGGGGCCGTACGCGTGTCCGGTGTGGGTGGGGGTCAGATTGCTCACCGGGTGCAGGCCCAGCCGGTCGACCGTCAGGCGCAGCAGCGGCCAGCGGTCCTCCCACGGCACCGGGAGCACCACCGCGCCGTAGGCGTTGAGGAAGGCGTCGACGTTCGGCGGCAGGTCCGGGCCGGTGAACACCACGCAGCGCAGCCCGGCGCGGGCGGCGTAGGCGGCGGCCGAGGCGCCGTGGTTGCCGGAGGAGGCGACCGCGAGGCCCGGCGCGCCGACGCCCACGGCCGCGCTGGTGGTGCAGCGGTTCAGCCGGTCCTTGTGGCTCCACGTGGGGTTGCGGGACTCGTCCTTGACGTACACCCCGGGCTCGATCTCCACCATCGCGGTGGCGCCCTCGCCCAGGCCCGGCGCGAGCAGCGGGGGCAGCAGCGGGGCCCAGCGCTCCAGGCCGCCGCGCACCGGGGCGGGGGCGAACAGGCCCGCCGGGTCGGCCTTGTCGTAGGCGTAGTCGACGTCGACGGGGTAGGAGACGTCCTCGGTGCCGGTGCGCGGGCAGCCGGCGGTGAGCGGGGGCCAGAGCGGGTAGTCGAGGGCCGGGTCGCCGAGGGAGCGTTGGCCGGTCGCGAGGGAGTCGTCCGGGGACATGGCAGGAGACTAACCGGGCGGCCGCCGCGCGGTCCGGCGGTTGGCGGGACCGGCGGCGGGAATCCGCTCGGGGGAGTCGTTCCGGGCCGTTCCGGACGGTTCCGAGCCGTTCCGGCTCGTTCAGCCGCCCTGGCGGATCGCGGAGATGTCGAACTCCAGGACGATCTTGTCGCCGACCAGGACGCCGCCGCCCTCCAGCGCCGCGTTCCAGGTGACGCCGTACTCCTTGCGGCTGATGGTGACCGAGCCCTCCAGGCCCACCCGCAGGTTGCCGTACGGGTCGACGGCGTTGCCGGTGTACTCGAAGTCGATGGTGACCGGGCGGGTGGTGTCCTTGATGGTGAGGTCGCCGGTGACCCGGTAGTCGGTCTCGGAGCGCACCTCGACCGCGGTGGAGCGGAAGGTGATGTCGGGGAAGTTCGGCGCGTCCAGGAAGTCGTTGGTGCGCAGGTGCTGGTCGCGCTGCTCCACACCGGTGTCGATGCTCTGGGTCTTGATCACCACCTGGCCGGAGGAGCGGGACGGGTCGCCGCCGTCCAGGTGGGCGGTGCCCTCGAACTCGTGGAAGGCGCCGCGGACCTTGGTCACCATGGCGTGGCGGGCGACGAAGCCGATCCGGGTGTGGGTGGGATCGAGGACGTAGTCGCCGGTGAGCTCGGAGAGTTCGGCGGTCATGGTCGGCATGCCTCCTGGTGCGGGCCCGGTCTCGGTCCGGGGTGGTCGGGCGGTCCCCGGACCACGCTAGGGGCAGTCGTCGTGGGCCGCGCGTCGGGCTGGGCGGAGTGGAGTGACCGGACGCCGGTGCCCCTGGGCAGGGGCACCGGCGGCTCGGGTCAGCGGTGGTTCGGGTCAGCGGTGGTTCGGGAACTGCACCACCTGCTGGTAGGTCGGGCGGTTCTGCCAGGTGGTCTTGACGTCCGTCACGCCGCCCAGCGGGCGCTGGATGATCGTGTCGGCGCACCACTGGTCGCCGGCCGCGCAGTCCGCGTCACCCGGGTAGACCTGGGCCAGGGTCTGGGTGGCTGCCTGCTTCAGGGTGTTCAGCAGGACGGTCCGGCAGGCTGCGAGGTCGCCCCCGCCGCAGAACGGGCGGGCGAGCGGGCCGGCCACCTGGTCGCCGAGGACGGCGCGCAGGTCCTTGTCCAGGTAGCTCCACCAGCCGTACTGGAAGGCCGAACCCTTGTGCGGGATGGCCTCGTTGGCGCTCACCGGGCCGCCGGCGGGGCCGGTCTGCCCGCCCGAGGGGGACTCGTTGATCTGGAGGGCGCCGGTCAGCGCGCCGAACAGCGGGTCACCGAGGCCGGGCCGCATGATCCCGTCGGCGACCAGCGGCCACCAGGCGTCCATCACCCGGATCGCGGTGGCGTCCGCGTAGCCGTGGCTGCCCGGTGAAGTCTCCTTCCGCTGGGCGCCGTTGGCGAGCCAGGCCTCCAGCTGCTGCAGGGCGGTGAGGGTGGTCTGGTCGGTGACGGGCGCGCTGCGCAGCACGCGGATCAGGTCGGGCAGCACGTCCTCGGTCCGCAGGTCGGCCAGGGCGGCGCTCTCCATGGCCTGGGTGAGCGAGACCCGGCTCGCCTTGCCGCCGTTCCTGAGCAGGGACTTGACCCGGTCGTCCAGCAGGTTGCCGCGGTGCACCGAGCCGTTGCCGAAGCCGGCCGAGGTGTAGCCGTCGGCCTGCTTGTTGTTCCAGGAGACGTAGTAGTCCTGGTTGACGGACTGCGGGTGCTCGGCCGCCGGGGTGTACCGGGCGGTGTTGGCGGCCGGGTCGAAGTCGGCCCACTCGTAGGCGGGTTGGGCCTGGACGGGCAGCCCCGGATCCACCCCGGGGGCGCGGACCGGATTGCTGCCGGAGTTGTAGTACGCGATGTCGCGCGAGTCGGCGTAGAACCAGTTGAAGGTGTAGTTGATGTCCTGCGCGGCCTGCTGGAAGCCCGCCGCGTCGCGCACCGCGCCGGGGTCGTTCAACTCCTGGAAACCGATGATGGAGTCGGCCTCGTGCCGGTAGGTGGAGCGCAGCGAGGTGAAGGCGACGGGGGCGCCGCCGACGGTGCCGCGGGCGCTCACCAGGCCGTACCTGGAGCGGTACATCACCAGGGTGTAGGAGCCGGCCGGGGTGGAGTCGGCGGTGGTCGGGTTCCAGGCGTTCTTGCGTTCCAGTCGGTCGAAGGGCAGGCACTGGCCGTGCCAGAGGTAGGAATCGGCGGCGGTGGTGACCGGGGAGCCGTCGGTGGTGCAGAGCGGGACGGCGTAGGTGTCGGTGATGTCCTGGCCGGCGGAGGTCGCGCTCCAGGCGTAGTCCTGGCCGCGGCCGAGCTGCACGTAGAAGCTCAGGCCGGCGAAGGCGGCGCCGCGGGCGCTGATCCCCGGGCCCTGGATCTCCTCCAGCATCAGCAGCTGCGGGGCGAAATAGCCGGTTTGCGGGCCGAACACGGCGACCGGGTGGCCGTCGTCGGTGTGCGTGCCGGAGACCAGCAGGGCGTTGGACATGCCGTGCTTGGCGGTCAGCAGGTTTCCGGGCAGGACGCCGCCGGCCCCGGTGGTCACGGAGTCGGCCGAGCCGGTGGCGTCGTAGACGACCCGCTCGGGCACCACCGAGCCCGGGTCCGGCAGCGCCGCGCCCTGCGGCCGGTCCGGGACGGTCGCGTACGGGAAGCTCTGCCCGTCGTGCAGGGTCTGGACGGCCTCCGGGTCGTCCGCCTCGCGCAGCGACTTCCAGAGCGCGTCCCCGGCGTCCTTGCCGTACCGGGCCTCGGCGGCAGACTTGACCTGGGCGGAGGACAGTTCGCCTCCTCCGCCGGATCCGAACAGCGCGCCGACCACGGAGGCGAGGGCGACCAGGTCGGTCAGCTTGAACGGCTCGATGGAGCCGGCGTTGGTGATCGGGTCGATGTGGCCGGTGAGGTCGTACTCCCCGGGGAAGGTGCGGGCGTTGTAGGACTCCTTGGCGTACTGGTTGATGCCGTCGAGGTAGGCGGTGGCGTCGGCGAGTGCCTGGGTGGCCCGGCCGCCGCGGGCGGCGATGGCGTCGATCTGCTGCTGCAGCTCCGCCTCGGTGTACGGCGCGGCCTGCCAGAAGGTCTGCTCCAGCTGACGGTTGGCGGCGGCGCCGCCCGCGAAGCCGGACAGCTGGCCGCGGCCGACGTGCCGGAAGAGGTCCATCACCCAGAGCCGGTCCTGGGCGGCGGCGTAGCCCGCGCCGAACTCGGTGCCGTAGCGGGTGGTGCCGCTGATGTGCGGGACGCCGGTGGCCTTGTCCCGCACGATGGTGACGTCCGGGCGCGGGCTGGTGGTGCTGGCGACCTGGTCGGCGGGGACGCCGAAGGAGGCGTCGTTGAAGAAGTCGCGCAGCTTGGCCTCGGTCAGGCCGGGGTAGCCGGAGGCGAGGGCCGCGTAGGGGCCGAGCTGGTCGTCGGTGTGGGCGGGGCGGGTGCCGAAGGCCCGGTTGAGCAGGATGTCGGCGAGGGTGGCGTTGCCGTTCTCGCCGGGCGGCAGGATGTCGGAGCAGCGGCCGCCGCAGTAGTCGTTGGCGGCGGCCGTCGTCGCGGGGGCCGGTGCGGCGTCGGCGGTGGGGGTGGTGGTCAGGGCGGCGGTGACGAGCAGGGCCGAGGCGAGGGCGGCGGCCGGCAGTCGGAGGGAGCGGGGGCGGGGGCGTTGGCGTGAACGCAAGGCGGACTCCTCCGTCGAAGTCTCACGGAAGAGTCGACGGTAGGGGTGCTACTGGCCGGTTGGCTAGTGGCGTGCATGCCATTTCCCTTGCGGGCGAGCGGAGTTGGGGCGGGCCTCGGCGCCACCGGCACCTGCCCCGGCCAGGGGTGGACGGCGCGGGCGGCGTCAGCGGAGGAGCCGTACGCGGCGCGGTGGCCACACGATCAGAACAGCCCGGCCCGCCACCTGCCGGGAGCTGATGGGCCCGTAATCGCGCGAGTCGCGCGAGACGATGCGGTTGTCCCCGAGGACGAAGATGCCGTCCTCGTCGACGGCTGCGACTCGTTTGACCAGCCGGCGCCCGGCTCGTCGCCCGGCCCGGCCGTCGGGCTCGGCCGTGAAGACGATGATCTGCCCGAGCGCGGGGAGCTTCCGTGCCAGGACCGACCTCCGGACGACCAGGAGTCGGTCATTGACCAGCAGTGTCGGCGCCATCGATTCCGTTGCTATGTGAATGAAGTACGTCAACGAGGCCATGGTGACGAGTGCCAGCCCCGATACGGCGAGGTAGGCGATGTCCGTGGCATGCATCGGCCGCTCCCCTGGTAGGCGCCGGAAGGCCGGCCCCGGGTTCCCGTCACGGGGCCGGCCGACGCATCAACCGCTGAACGCGAGCCTGAAGTCCGGGATTCCTCGTAGGTGCTCTCCGATCGTGAGGACGGCAGAGGCTCTCCTCACCCGGTACTTGATGTCCCCCAGCAGCGCGTATCCGCTTTCTCCTGCCGAGAACGGGGACGGGAGGAGCCTTTCGTCGAACCCCTCGGGGGTGACGATGTCCAGTTCCACGTACGAGGCGGGCTCGGAGATGAACCGAGTCAGCTCCAGCGGGAACCAGGCTTCATCGGTCTTGAACGAGTAGTGGACACTTCCCGCGGGCGCGAAATTGACGAACTCCGAGGAGTCCTGCCGTGCGCTGTGGAAGTAGGAACGGAGGAAAAGGTCCTGGCGCCCACCGCTGTGGACGATCACCGCACGCTGGAGCACGAGGCTGCAGGCCACGAACGCATCCGGAGCGGAGACGCTCGGGTGGTCCACCAGAGCCATGAATATGGTGTTGCCGTTGTCGATGTAGTTTTCGTACACGCCCAGGGCTTCGGGCTCCATCTCGATTCCGTGGCGCCCTTGCCAGCGCACGAGGTCGTCGGCGGTCCAGGCCATGGACGCGTTGAACACCTCGGACGCGCGAAGGTTCTTCAGGTACTTCTCCGGGTAGTCGGGCGGGAACGCCGGCCCGGTGGCCTGTTCCACCCGCTCGAAGATGTCGCCGTTCGCCACTCTCACCCGCGCTTCTCTGGGCGCGGGGCCCGCCCATGTGACAACGAGTCCGCCGTCGAAGTACATGGGTGCGTCGCCGCATTTCAGATCGGCGTAGGCCGGTCGCGAGAAGCGGACCATCAGAGCTATCAGAATGAATGCCACGCAGGACATGGCAAAAATAAGCATGAGGCTTCTCCCTTCGGTCGCAGGCCGAATCGCGCGGCAGCTGCGACTGATGGAGTGTCACTTGCGTGAGGATCGCCGGGATGTCATGAATCTGTAGGGAAACCTCCATGCCCCCCTGCCTCGACGCCAGCTTAATCGTCGGCGCCGGGGTGCGCATGCGCACGGTGAGTGATCCGTCACGGCCGTTCCGGCGGGCTGTCGCGATCGCTCGCGGACCATGGCGCTCCGTCACGGTCCGCGGGTCGCCTGGTGCGGGACGGCGCCGCACCTGCCGGGCTCAGTCCGGAGGTGCGGCGCCGGGTCGATGGGGCCGTCGGGTCGGTGGGGCCGTCGGGTCGGTGGGGCCGTCGGGTCGGTGGGGCGGTCGGGTCGGTGGGGCGGTCGGGTCGGTGGGGCGGTCGGCTGGTGGGGCCGTCGGATCAGGGCTTGAGGACCAGGCGGATCGGGTTGCCCTCCTTGTGCTCCAGTGCCTCGACCGCGCGGGCCGCCTCGGCCAGCGGGAAGGTGCCGCTCACCGAGCGGGAGAAGTCGAGCCGGCCGCCGCGGACCAGGTTGACCAGGTCGACGACGTCCTGGCCCTCGGAGCCGTAGTGGCCGCGGATCTGCTGGCGCAGGTAGCTGAGCAGGGTGCCGTTGGTGACGGTCAGCGGCTTGTCGGTGAGGCCGACCAGCACCAGTCGGCCCTGCTCGCCGAGGGTGGCCATGGCCTGCTCGCGCACCGGGGCGACTCCCGCGAAGTCGAAGGCGGCGGACAGCGGGCGACCGCCGGTGGCCTCGCGCAGCCGCTCGGCGAACGCGGGGTCGGCCGGGTCGAGGGCGGCGTCGGCGCCGAAGGCCAGCGCGCGCTCGCGGGCGGCCGGCAGCGGGTCGACGGCGACGATCGGGAAGGCGCCGATGGTCCGCAGCAGTTGGACGCCGTGGGCGCCGAGGCCGCCGACGCCCCAGACGCCGACCGCCTCGGCCGGACGTACGGCGCCGGTGGTGGTGATGGCGGCCCACGGGGTGGAGACCGCGTCGGGGATGAAGCAGGCCTGCTCGAAGGGGAGCGCGTCCGGGATGGGTACCAGGGTGGTGGCGGTGGCGAGCGCGTACTCGGCCCAGCCGCCGTCGTAGTCCACGCCGCGGGTGTGCACGACGCCGTCGCGGGTCTCGCCGGCCTGCAGCAGCACCCGGTCGCCGACGGCCGCGGTGGTCACGCCCTCGCCGAGGGTGTGCACGGTGCCCGCGACCTCGTGGCCGAGGGTGACCTTGTCGCCCTTGAGGAAGAGCGGCTTGAGCATGCCCTCGATCAGGTGGACGTCGGAGAGGCAGACGCCGGCGGCCTCCACCTTGATCAGCACCTCGCCCGGACCG
The DNA here is from genome assembly GCF_040629945.1 of Kitasatospora sp. NPDC005856. Taxonomy (NCBI): domain Bacteria; kingdom Bacillati; phylum Actinomycetota; class Actinomycetes; order Kitasatosporales; family Streptomycetaceae; genus Kitasatospora; species Kitasatospora sp. NPDC005856. The sequence goes on from NZ_JBEXWT010000069.1 coordinate 24,689, forward strand.
GGCACCGGGACGGCGACCTCCTCCACGGCGAAGGCGCCCTTCGCGACGTCGAGCCGGCCGGCGAGCATCGTGGCGGTCATCGGGACTTCCCTTCTCGCGGGGGCGGCGGGTCAGGGGGAGTGCCCGCCGCTCCGGAAGTTACTTGTTAGTCAACAAGCAAGTTCACCGTAGCATGGTGTTATGTCTACGCACGATGAGGGCCGAACCGGGGGACCCGGGACGCTCCGGGAGGCGCCGGCGCGCCGCACCCAGGCCGAACGGCGGGCCCGCGCCGAGTCCGCGCTGATCGCCGCCGCCGCCCGGCTGATCGCCGAGCACGGCAGCACCGGGGTCACGCTCGCCAGGGTGGGGGAGGAGGCGGGTTTCAGCAGGGGCCTGGCCAGCCACTACTTCGGCTCCAAGGCCGCGCTGCTGGCCCGGCTCCAGGAGGCGGCGCTGGCCGAGGCGATGGCGGCGGCCGCGCCGGAGCGCAGCGGAGCGGGGGCCGTGGACGAGCTGTGCCGGTTCGCGCGCGGCTGCCTGGAGGGCGTGCGCAACCCGACCGACCTGGGGCGGGCCTTCGTGGTGCTCGGAGCGGAGGCGCTCGCCGGGGCCTCGGAGCTGACCGCCGCGGTGGCGGAGCTGGACGCCCGGACCAGGGAGTGGGCGGCCCAGGTGGTCGGGCAGGGACAGCGGGAGGGCGAGCTGCGCCCCGGTGTGGACCCGGGGGCCTTCGCGCTGGCCTTCGTGGGGCTGCTCAAGGGGCTGGTGGTGCAGGCCGCGGCCGCTCCGGCGGCCTTCGACGTGGGCGTGGCGGTCGCCGAGTCCGAGCGGTGGATCCGGCTCGTGCTCACGGCGGACTGAGGGCCCGGCCTGGCATCCGGCCGGGCCGGCCGGGAGAGGGGTGCGGACGGCGCCGTCGCCGCGCGGTGGCCGTGCGGCGACGGGCGGTCGGTCGCCCAGGGGTGGGCCCAGGGCTGGGATCAGGCCCGTCGGGCGGCCGAGCCGCCGCGGGCGGGCGGTGTGATGCGGACCCGCTGGGTGGGGGGCGCCTTCTCCAGGTCGTCCAGCTGGGCGAGGACGGTGGTGCGCAGGTCGTCGTCGTCCTCGAAGTGGTGGTCGTTGAAGAGGGTGTAGCCGGACCACATCAGGTTGGCGCAGACCCGGGGCGGGACCTTGCCCGTCGCGGCGCCCATGCCGACCAGGGCGACGGACCGGATGGAGCCGGGCTGCAGCCGGTTCTGGCGGTGGACGGCCTGGAACGCGGCGGCGCAGGCCAGGGCCACGTTCAAGGTCTCGCTGACGTTCTGCGAGGAGGTCCGCATGGTCGGGGCCGATATCAGGAACGCGGGGTTGACGGCGCCGGAGGGCACGCAGACCGCGCTGCCGACCGGGAGGCTGCCGGCGTGCTGCTCGCGGATCGCCTTCTGGATCCGCAGCTGGATGCCCGCGCCCAGGTGGCGCTTGATCGCCGCGTCCGTGCCGCCGTCCATCCGGCCGCGGGAGTTGGTGGGGGTGACCCAGGCGTCGGCCTTCGCGGTGAGGAGGGAGGCGTGCCGGATCTCGACCCCGGGGACGTCGGCGAAGGCCGCGCGCCAGGACTCCACGACCGTCGCGTTGAGGTCGGTCAGCACCACCTTGAGCGGCGACGGGGTGCGGTCCGTGGTCATGCTGGGCTCCTGTCGGTCGGTCCGGTTCCTCGATGACGCCGACGAAGCTAGCGCCCGGGTCCGACAATCCGTCCGCCCCGGCTGACGGTGGGTCGGAGCGGCCGGGACTGTCGGACCCGGCTGGTAGGACTGTGGTGTCCGCCAGGAAAGCTGACGGGCCATCACCTGCCGTTCGTCTGTCCTTCGTACGGTCCCGACCAGCCGGAGTCGCACCACCATGAGCGCTGTCGACACCCCCGCCACCCAGCCCGATCCGAACGACCCGCTCGCCCTCGCGGAGCTCTTCGCGGGCGGCGGCGAGCCGTGGCTGCCGCTGCTGAAGCCGGTCATCGAGGCGCAGCCCGGTGCGGCCTCCTTCATCGGGCCCGGCCGCGGCCCGGAGGTCGTCCCGGTCCGCGAGCTGACCTTCCAGGCGCTCAAGCCGCACGCGCCGCACAGGTGGAAGGTCGTCGTCTTCGGCCAGAACCCGTACCCGAGGCCGGAGAGCGCCACCGGCATCGCGATGTTCGACAACACCTTCCACGACTGGAAGGACAGCCAGTTCGGCCGGGTGATCAGCATCCGCTGCCTGATCAAGGCCGCGGCGATGTGGAAGTACGGCATCCCCAAGAAGACGCCGATCGCCGACATACGGGCGCTGCTGAAGGAGCAGGAGACGGTCCAGCCGCCGGAGTGGTTCCAGGCGATGCTCACCCAGGGCGTCCTGCTGCTGAACGCGGCGCTCACCGCGAGCAGCGACGGTGCGATGGGGCCGGACCAGCACACCGGGTTCTGGCGGCCGGTCGCCGAGCGGATCGTGGAGGAGATCCTCCGCGCCAAGCAGCAGGCCGCCGAGGAGGACCGCTACGTCGTCTTCGCCTGGTGGGGCGCGCACGCGCGCAGCCTGAAGAACGTCGTGCTGCGGCTGCAGGAGAAGTACCCCGAGGTCGAGGTCCGCCACATCGACCACGCCAACCCGGCGGCCCAGGGCGACATCTTCTGCGACGGCGACCACTTCGCCACGGTGAATGCCGCCCTCGCCTCGCTCGGCGCCGACGAGGTCGACTGGCTGCCCAGCGTCGGGTGGGACGCGGGCCCGGCGCAGGGCGGCGGGGCGCAGGACGGGGTCGCCGAGCGGATGGGCGCCTTCATCGCCTCCACCATGGAGCTGCACCAGCTCTACCTGGACCGCCTCGCCGGGGTGAAGGACGAGGGCCTCGTCCTGCCCGCCATCACCGGAGTGTTCGACACCCCGCTGATGGGCTTCCGGGAGGCGGTGGCGCCGGTCGCCGAACTGCTGCGCGGCCTGGACGGGCACGTGTCGCTGTCGCACGACTTCGGCAAGCGGCGGGCGGACGAGGCGGCCACCGGCCCGTCCGCCGACGAGATCGCCGCGCTGTACCTGTACACCTGCGAGTCCGCGTTCTACCGGGAGATCAACGCCGTACTGCGCTCGCCGGACCGCGACCGGCTGGTGCCGTACCTGCCTTACCTGCGGCTGCTGTTCGCGGCGGTGTCGCGGCTGCCCGCGCGCACCGCGCCGCTATGGCGCGGGGTGTCGCTGGACCTGCGGCGGCAGTACCCGCTCGGGAGGACGGTCACGTGGTGGGGCGTGTCCTCCTGCACCTCCAAGCTCGGGGTGGCGCGGTCCTTCCTCGGCAGCCGGGGCAAGCGGACGCTCTTCGAGGTGCGCCCGGTGCGGGCCGCCGGCATCCAGAACTTCTCGGCGTTCACCGGCGAGGAGGAGTTCATCCTGCTGCCCGGCACCCAGCTGGAGGTCACGGAGGTGCGGTCCGAGCGCGGGGGCCTGTGCACCGTGACGCTGACCGAGCTGGAGGAGGCGCCCCTGGTGTCCTGAGGAGTCCTGAAGTGGCCTGAGGAGTCCTGAGGTGTCCGGGTCGAACCCACTCTCGGAGCATTAACCAAGTCAGCATTTTTACCGGGTTAAGTTATGCTGGACTCCGAGAGCAGGTGAGCCCGTGGTGCGGGAAGGGATGCGAACGATGACCTCGGAAACCCGGAACCTCGACGGCGAACTGGAGCGGGAGCGGGCCTACGTCGAGGTCTGCCGGGCCGCGACGGCCCGGCAGGTGGAGGACGCGAGCCACCAGGTCGTCGCCGCGGAGGACGTCTCCGGTGACGGTGCCAGCGCGGAGGCGCTCGGCCGGTACCTGCGCACCCGCGCCAAACGGATGAAGGAGTTGCCGCCCAGCCCGTCCTTCTTCGGCCGCCTCGACTTCGCCGACACGGCGGAGGCCGGGGACCACCGGCGGCAGCGCTACTACGTGGGCCGCCGGCGGATCTCCGAGGATCCGACGGTGCCGCCGCTGGTGGTCGACTGGCGGGCCCCGGTCTGCCGAGCGTTCTACCAGGCGAGCGCCCACGCCCCGCTCGGGCTCGCGCGGCGCCGCCGGTTCGGCTGGGCGCCGTGGAGCCTGGGCGCGCCGGAGGAGCTGACCGGGCTGGAGGACGAGCCCCTCGGTGGAGCGGGCGGGTACGGCTCTGCGGGTGGCACGGGTGGCACGGGTGGCACGGGTGGCACGGGTGGCGGGGACGGCGGTGCGGGCGGCATCCTGGCCGCCGAGATCGAGCGGCCCCGCACCGGCCCGATGCGGGACATCGTCGCCACCATCCAGCCCGAACAGGACGCGCTGGTGCGGGGCGAGCTGAGCGAATCGGTCTGCGTACAGGGCGCGCCCGGCAGCGGCAAGACGGCCGTCGGGCTGCACCGCGCCGCGTACCTGCTCTACAGCTTCCCGCAGCGGATCCAGCGCAGCGGGCTGCTGGTCATCGGCCCCAACCGCACCTTCCTGCGCTACATCGCCGAGGTGCTCCCCGCGCTCGGCGAGATGGACGTCACCCAGCGCACCGTCGAGGACCTGGCCGCCACCCGGCCGGTCGCCTCGGTGGACGACGAGCGGGCCGCCGCCGTCAAGCAGGACGCGCGGATGGCGACGGTGCTGCGCCGGGCGCTGTACGGCCGCATCCGGGCGGCGGGCGCGGAGCCGCTGGTCGTGCCGGACGGCTCCTACCGGTGGCGGGTGTCGCCGGAGCGGCTCGACCGGGCGGTCGCCGAACTGCGCGAGCAGGCACCGCCGTACGCGATCGGCCGGGAGAGCCTGCGCACCCGGGTGGTGGCGATGCTCCAGGACCAGGCCGAGCGGCGGACGGGCGTGCGCTCCGGCGCCTGGGCGCGGAAGATCGGCCGCTGCGGGCCGGTCGCGGCCTTCCTGGAGGCCGCCTGGCCGAAGCTGCGCCCGGAGGCCGTGGTCGCCGCCCTGCTGAGCGACCCCGCCCTGCTGGCCGAGGCCGCCGACGGGGTGCTCGGCCCCGAGGAGCAGGCGGCGGTCCTGTGGCGACGGCCGCCGCGTTCGGAGAAGAGTGCCAAGTGGTCCGAGCACGACCTGATGCTCCTGGACGAGGTGGCCGGCCTGATCGAGCGCCCGGCCGGCTTCGGCCACGTCGTGGTGGACGAGGCCCAGGACCTCTCCCCGATGCAGTGCCGGGCGATCGCCCGCCGCAGCGCCTTCGGCTCCCTGACCGTCCTCGGCGACCTCGCCCAGGCGACCGCCCCGTGGGCCGCCCGCAGCTGGCCCGAGCAGCTCGCCCATCTGGGCAAGCCGCAGGCCGTGGTGGTGCCGCTGACCGCCGGCTTCCGGGTCCCGGCCGCTGTGATGACCCTCGCCAACACCCTGCTGGGCGCGCTGGACGTGGACGTGCCGCCGGCCGTCTCGCTGCGGCAGGACGGCGAGCTGACGGTGCGGCGGGTGGCCGGGGACGGCCTGGGCGCAGCGGCGGTCGCGGTGGTGCGGGCCGCGCTGGAGCGCGAGGGCTCGATCGCGGTGATCGCGGCGGACGGCGCGGTGGCGGATGCCGCCCGGGCGCTGCTCGCCGCGGGAATCCCGACCGGGGAGGCCGAGCAGGTCGGCACCACGGCCCGGGTGACGGTGCTGCCGGCCTCGCTGGTGAAGGGGCTGGAGTACGACCACGTGGTGGTGCTGGAGCCGGCCGCCATCGTGGAGGCCGAGCCGCGCGGCCTGCACCGGCTGTACGTGGTGGTGACCAGGGCGGTCTCCCGGCTGGACGTCCTGCACTCCCGCCCGCTGCCCGCGCCGCTGGGCGGGTGACGGCGCGGCGGGTGATGGCGCGGCAGTGACGGTGAGACGGGGGAGCATGGGCGGCAGCGGCAGCGGCGGCGGGGGAGGAGGGCGGGCGAGGCAGCGCGGGATCGCGCCATATGCGGTGCGGGTTCGGGCGATTCGGTGAAGCGCCCGCCGAACTGTCGGGTGCCCGCAAGGATTTCCGTATGCCTACGATCATCAGACTGGCAGGAGCCGGTCTCGCCGCAACCCTGTCCCTGACCGCCGCCACCGCGACGGCGGTCGCGACCGCCGCGCCCGCCGGGGGCCCGACCCCGATGAGCCGGCGGGTGGTCCTCACCCAGGCCGGGAACTACCCCACCGAGCGACACCCTCCCCACCGGGCACGTCTCCACCTACCTGCTCGGCATCGGTCTGTTGCCGCCGCTGTTCGCGCCGAAGCCGCGGATCGACCAGGTCGGGGCCACCACCGGCCCTGGCACGGGTGGCACCCCCGTGACCGTCACCGGCGAGAGTCTGGCCGGAGCGATGGTGCTGATCGGCGGCCGGCCCGCCGCCCGCCACTCCTGCGGCCCGCAGTTGTGCACTGCCACCGCCCCGGCGGCCGACCGGCCCGGCCTGGTGGACGTCACGGTGACCGCAGCGGGCGGCACCAGCGGCCCGGTGACGTTCACCTACACGCCGTAGCGCGACCGCTTGCCGTGCGGGCGCGGCTCACGGCGCGTGGTCCGCCCCGCCCCCGCACCCGCCCACACCCGCGCGCTCCCGCTTCGACGGCGGGAGACCACTACCATGGGGATCCGCTGCATGCGAAACAAGTGATTTGAAAAACTCTTCAAGTTCATACATGCTGGCGTGCCGTTGGACCGGTACGAGGCGGGTCCGGGTGCCACCGTCGGACGCAGGAGGGGGCGGTCGTGGCCGTGGCGATCGGCGAACACCGGCCGGCGGCCGGCCGCTCGTGGGAGGGCGCGGCATGAGCCCACCCCGCATCCGCCGGAAGCGGTGGCCGACCGGTACCGGAACCCCCGCCGACCTCCTCATTCGTCCGCAGATCGCCTTCGAACACCTGGATATCCTGAACACATGAGCGACAACCTTCCCCCGTGCCCGCAGTGCTCCAGCGAGTACACCTACGAGATGAACGCCCTCATGGTCTGCCCTGAGTGCGCCCACGAGTGGGTGCCCGGCGGTGCGGAGCAGGCCGGCGCGCCGGCCGGTGAGCGCGTGATCAAGGACGCCGTCGGCAACGTGCTGAGCGACGGCGACACCGTGACGGTGGTCAAGGCGCTGAAGGTCAAGGGCAGCGTCTCCGGCATCAAGGCCGGCACCAAGGTCCGCAACATCCGCCTGGTGGACGGCGTCGACGGGCACGACATCGACTGCCGCATCGAGGGCTTCGGTGCCATGCAGCTCAAGTCCAGCGTGGTCAAGAAGGCCTGACCCCCGCGGTCCCGAACGGCCGCGCCCCGCCGATCTCCTCGGCGGGGCGCGGCCGTTTCGTCGTCCGGAGCCGGAAGGAGGTCGGAGGAGGGTGGAGCCATCGGCCGAGTTAGTTGTATGCTCACAATAATTACAACAACACAAATAAACCTGGAGCGTTCGTCATGCCCGATGCCGCTCGACCGCGGCCATGGCTCGTGCTCGCCATCTGCTGTATGAGCCTGCTGATCGTCAGCCTCGACAACACCATCCTGAACGTGGCCCTGCCCGCCGTCCGGCGCGACCTGGACACCACGGTGTCCGGTCTGCAGTGGACCGTCGACGCCTACACCCTGGTGCTGGCGAGCCTGCTGATGCTCTCCGGCTCGACCGCCGACCGGATCGGCCGCCGCCGGGTGTTCCGGATCGGACTGGTGGTGTTCACCGCCGCCTCCCTGCTGTGCAGCCTGGCCCCCGGGCTCGGCTGGCTGATCGCCGCGCGGATGCTCCAGGCGGTCGGCGGATCGATGCTCAACCCCGTCGCCATGTCGATCATCAGCAACACCTTCACCGACTCCCGGCAGCGCGCCCGGGCGATCGGCGTCTGGAGCGGCGTGGTGGGCATCAGCATGGCCGCCGGGCCGATCATCGGCGGGGCACTGGTGGAGTCGGCCGGCTGGCGGGCGATCTTCTGGATCAACGTCCCGATCGGCCTGGCCGCCCTCTTCCTCACCACCCGCTACGTGCCGGAGTCGCGGGCGGCCCGCACCCGCCGGGTGGACCCGGTCGGCCAGCTGCTGGTCGTCGTGCTGCTCTCCGCCCTCACCTACGCGATCATCGAGTCGCCGGAGCTCGGGTGGACCTCGCCCGTGGTGCTCGGCTGCGCCGCGGCCGCGCTGGGCGCGCTGCTGGGCCTGCTGTGGTACGAACCGCGGCGCACCGACCCGCTGATCGACCTGCGGTTCTTCCGCTCCGCGCCCTTCTCCGGCGCCACCGTGATCGCGGTCGCCGCCTTCGCCGGCCTCGGCGGCTTCCTGTTCCTCAGCTCCCTGTACCTCCAGGACGTCCGCGGCCTCGACCCGCTGCACGCCGGACTGTTCATGCTGCCGATGGCGGTCATGTCGCTGCTCACCGCGCCGCTGTCCGGCCGGATGGTGGCCACCCGGGGGCCGCGCACGCCGCTGCTGCTGGCCGGCTCGGCACTGACCGCGAGCGCCGTGCTCCAGGCGGTCGGCTACTCCGAGCACCTGCCGACCGGGCTGCTGGTCCTCGCCTTCCTGCTCTTCGGCACCGGCTTCGGCCTGGTCAACGCGCCCATCACCAACACCGCCGTCTCCGGGATGCCCCGCTCGCAGGCCGGGGTGGCGGCGGCCGTGGCCTCCACCAGCAGGCAGGTCGGCCAGTCCCTGGGCGTCGCGGTGACCGGCGCCCTGATGGCCGGCAGCGCCCTGGTGGACCCGGCGGCCTTCACCGGCGCGGCCCGGACGGCGTGGTGGATCATCGCCGGCTGCGGGGCCGCCGTGCTGGTCACGGGTACGCTCACTTCCGGCCGCTGGGCCCGGGCGACGGCTGAGCGCGCGGCGCAGCGACTCGCCGCCGAGGAGGTGGCCGAGGGAATCGCGGAGACGAAGGAGACGGTGGACGCCTGATGGAGCGCCTCGACACCGGTGGGCACCCGGAGGCGAGCGGGACGGACGCCGCGACGGCGGCCCGGGTCTGGCAGGGGATGTACGCGCTCGTGCTGGAGCGCCACGACCGCCGCAAGACCGTCGCCGACGCCCTCGGCATGAGCTTCAGCCGGGTCAGGGCGCTGCGCCGGCTCGCCGCCGGCCCGATCACCCTGCGGGAGTTGGCCGAGCGGCTGACCGCCGACCCGCCGTACACCACCGTCATCGTGGACGACCTGGTGCGGCGCGGTCTCGCCGAACGCATCACCAACCCGGCCGACCGGCGCTCCAAGCTGGTCCACCTCACCGAGGAGGGTGAGGCGAAGGCCGCGCTCGCCACCGGGATCCTCACCACCCCGCCGGACGCGCTGCTCGCGCTGCCGCCGGAGGACCTCCGCGAGCTCGACCGGGTGGTGGCGAAGCTCCTGGACTGAGGCGCTCGTCCTGTCCTCGGCGGGCCGTGGTGCGTCGCCGGCGGCGCTCCCGGAGAACGGGGCGCGGCGGCGCGACCGCGCGTCAGGTGGAGGACTCCTGCCGGCCGTCGTTTCCGGCCGCGGCCGCTGGGGCGGGGGTGGGCGCCGGGGCCGGGACGACGTACCCCTCCCGTGCGACGCGGGCGTGCCAGTCGAGGCAGACGGCGAGCCGGGCCTCCACCCAGGGATCGCTCTGAAGGCCGACCGGCAGCTTCGTGGCCGAGTCGAGGACGGCTGCGGACAGCTGTCGCGCGCTCAGCCCGGTGGCGTCGCGCAGATCGGCGCCGGACAGGTCGCACTCCGTCAGGACGGCGCCCGACAGTGCCGCTCCGCGTAGGTCCGCTCGCATCAGGCCGGCCCGGGACAGGTCTGTCTGATGCATCATGGCGTTCCTCAGATCGGCTCGGTTGAGGATGGTCTGCGTCAGGTCCAGGCCCCGCAGATCAGCCCGGCGCAGGTCGGAGAAGGTGAGGAAGGCCCGGGTCAGCCGCGGACGGGCGGTGAAGTCGTGCACGCGCAGACTCAGGCCCACGAGGCCGGTGTGGCGCAGATCCGGCCGGTTGGGCTCCGGTCGGTTCGGTCGGCGGGCCAGGACGGTCAGGACGGCATCGACGTCCGGCGGCGGTTCGGGAGGCGGTGCGGAGGGCCGTCGTCGTCGGCGCCGGCCCGTGCCGGTGGTGTTCGGCTCGCCGGCCGGATCCCGCGGCGCCCTGGTGCGCACGAAGACGCACAGCACCTCCAGCACCGTGGAATGGTCGCGGGGCGACTCGTGCATGATGTGCTCGAGCGCGTAGATCCCCCCGAGGCGTTCCTCCAGGTTGTCGGACGCCAGCAGTCCGATGGCCTTGCTGAACCGGTCCGTCACCTGGCCGCGGCGCGAGAGGTAGAAGGTACGGATGCTGAACCCGAGTCCGCCCAGCGCCGCCGTCCCGGCGAAGGCCGCCAGCACGGTCTGACGCACGGTGTTGAGTGCGTCGGCCTGCTCCTTACCGGTCAGCCGGTGCACCGAGGCGCCGGCGACGCGCCAGGTGAACGGCCCGAGGATCAGCGTCAGACACGCGAACACCGCGAGCACGGCGAGCACCCCCGCAGCCGCCCGGCCCGCTCTTCGGATCCTGGCCTGCCGTGCCGCTCGGTGGACACGGTGGAACAGGCTGCTGCGGTTCCCCATGGCCGAACATCTCAGCACACCGGTGACGGAGCCCGCCAGCGATTCCGCCCCATGGCCGGGCGAATCAACTCGCCGTGACGGGAACGTGGTTGAAGCCTGGCTCGCTCCGAGGGGTGCTGGGCGGGCGTACCTCTGCGGAGCTCGCCCGGCTACCGTGCCACTCGCGGGCCCCCTGCGGCGGTGATCACCGGGTGACCCAGCCGGCGGTCAGGGCCTGCACGGCCGAGCCGTCGAGGTCCTTGAGCTTGACCCCGGCGAAGGCGCGGGCGGTGTCGGAGGTGAGCGTTCGGAAGGCGGGGCGCTCGGCGGTGAGGAGGTCGAGGATTCCGGCGGCCACGTCCTCGGCCGTCTGGGCGTTGGCGAAGGCGCCGCGGGTGCGGTCCAGGTAGGCGGCCAGCGCCGGGGCGTACGGCCCGGCCTGCTCGGCCGCGTCGTCCGTCAGGCCCACGTTGCTGACGAACTCGCTGGCCACCGCCCCCGGCTCGACGACGCTGACGGACACCCCGGCGGTGGCCGCGACCGGGGCGAGGGACTCCATGTAGCCCTCCACCGCGAACTTGGCGGCGCAGTACGCCTCGTTGAAGGGCTGGCCGACCACGCCGCCGACGCTGGTCACGGTCAGCACGCGGCCCTTGCTCGCCCGCAGCAGGGGCAGGGCGGCCTTGGTGACGTGCAGCACCCCGAAGAAGTTGACCTCCATGACGGCGCGGACGTCGTCCACGCTCTCCTGCTCCAGGGTGCCGATGTGGCCGGCGCCGGCGTTGTTGACCAGCGCGTCCAGCCGGTCGAGGCCGGCCAGGCAGGCCTCGACCGACGCCGGGTCGGTGACGTCCAGCGTCCGGACGTCGACGGTGACCCCGGCCTCCTCCGCGGCCGCCAGCAGCGGGCCGGCCTTGGCGGTGTTCCGCATGGTGGCGATCACGTGCCAGCCGCCGCGGGCAGCGGCGACGGCGGTGGCCAGGCCGATGCCGGAGGAGGTGCCGGTGATCAGGACGGTCTTGTCGCTCATCTCGTCGAACTCCATATGTTTATGGATCATAACCACTATGATTCATAACTATGTGGCCTGACATTTCACCTTGTCAAGCACCTGGATACCCTGGTGGCCATGTCCCTCCCATCGGATGACCTCACCCAGGAGATCGTCGGACTCTTCGCGGCCATCAACCGCCGCTACGGCCGGGAGTCCGAGGCGGCCGCGGCGGTCCACGACCTGACCGCGCTGCAGGCCAAGGCGCTGCTCGCCGCCGAGGCCCCGGTCCCGACGCGCCGGATCGCCGAGCGGCTGCGCGCGGAGCCGTCCAACGTGACGGTGATCGTCGACCGCCTGGAGTCCCGCGGCCTGGTCGAGCGCAGCGTCGACCCCGCCGACCGCCGGGTCAAGCGCGTCGCCGCCACCGCCGCCGGCCGCGAGGTCGTCACCGACCTGCGGGCCCGCATGCCCTTCGCCGGCGACCCGCTGGCCCGGCTCGACGTCGATCAGCGCGAGTCGCTGCGCGAACTCCTGCGGCTGGTCCTGGAGGCATGACCGGCGGCCCCGGGCCGTGGTCCGGGGGCTGGAGCCTTCGCCGCGGTTGGAACCCGGGGTCGGAGGTCATCCGCCCTCCTGGGTGTTGACTCCGGGCCGCCGCGGCCGGGCGTCCGGGGCCCCCGGGGCCCGGGGTATCCGGGGCGGCCGAGACGGCCGGAAGGGCCGTCGCCGGATCCGCTCCGGTGACGGCCCTTCAATTTCCTCGGGGGGGGGGGGATTCCCCGCGGCCGGTGTGGCTACTTCGCGGCGAAGGCCTTCTCGATGTCCTCGACGACCTTCTCCGCCGCGATCGGGCCGGAGCTGCTGCTCCACACCTGGCCGTCGACGCCCGTGACCCGGTCGGTGCCGACGGCCTTGAGGCGGGTGAAGGCCTCCTGCTTGCGGGCGGTCTCCAGGGCCTTCTCGCCCTCGGCGTTCAGGGTGGCGACGAACACCCGGTCGGCGTCGGCCTTGTTGAGGTTCTCCAGGGACAGCGGGTCCGAGTGGGGCTGGGCGCCCAGGCCGTCGGCGATCGGCATGGTGCCGGCGCCGGCCTTCTTCAGCAGGTCGCCGGGCATGTTGGTGGTGTTCATCACGATCGGCCCGTTGGGCATCCAGCGCATCACGACGGCGCTGCCGGTCTTGCCCTCGCCGGCCTTGGCGGCGCGCTTGTCCAGCGTGTCCAGCTTGGCGGTCAGGTCGTCCTTGTGGCCGAGCGCGTCGCCGTACACGGCGAGCACCGAGCGCCAGTCGCCGGCCTTGGGGACGATGGTCGGGGCCACCGCGGAGAGCTTCTCGTACTGGGACTTCTCGATGCCGGAGGAGGCCAGGATGAGGTCGGGGCCGGCCTTCAGGATGGCCTCGATGTTGGGCTCCTTGACCGTGGCGACCAGCGGGATGGCGTCGGCCTTCAGGTAGGCGGGGGCGGTGGTGCCGCCGCGGCTGGAGCTGGTGCCCACCGGGGTGACGCCGAGTGAGAGGGCGGTGTCGAGCGAGGTGTCGTTCAGCGCGACGACCCGCTTGGCGGCGGCCGGGACCTCCACGGCGCCGAAGGCGGTGTCGATGCTGCGCTTGCCGTCCTTCGCGGCGGCGGTGGACGGGGAGCCGGCGTCACCCGCGGAGCTGCCGGAACCCGAGGAGCCGCACGCGGTCAGCCCCAGGGAGAGGGCGCCGACGACGGCCGCGCCGAGCAGGGTCCTGGTAAAGCGGGTGCCAAGCATGGGTGTTCTCCGAGTAATGGTAGTTTACGGACGAACCGTTTTTCTGAGGTTAGCCTAACCATACTTAAGGCTCTGACGGGGAGGCCCGGTGTGACATCCCGATCACTTCTGCTGCGCGGACTGCTGCCCGCCGGCGCGATACTGCTGGCCGCCGTCCTGGCGAGCCTGCTGCTCGGCGCGGGCGACGTGGGGCCGTCACGGGCCCTCGCCACCCTGCTCGGTGACGGCGACTCCGACTCCCGGTTCACCGTCTTCCATCTGCGCGCCCCGCGCACCGCCGTGGCCCTCGCGGTCGGGCTCGCGCTCGGCGTGGCCGGCACCGTGCTCCAGGCCGCCGCCCGCAACCCGCTGGCCGAGCCCGGCCTGCTCGGCGTCAGCACCGGCGCCTCCTTCGCCGTCGTGATCGCGATCGTGCTCGGCGCCAGTGCCGCCGGCGTCGGCCCGTACGTCGCCGTGCTGGGTGCCGCCGCCGGCTGCCTGCTCGCGCTCGGCGCGGCCCGGCTGCGCGGCACCGGCGACGACCCCGTCCGGCTGGTGCTCGCCGGGGCGGCACTGAGCGGGCTGATGAACGCCGGCTCCTCCGTGCTGCTGCTGGCCGACGCCCGGGCCGCCGACGAGATCCGGTTCTGGACCATCGGCTCGGTCGCCGGCCGCGGCACCGACCAACTGCTGGCCGTGCTGCCGGTGTTGCTGCTCGGCCTGGTCCTGGCCCTGCTCTCCGGCCCGGCGCTGACCGCGCTCAGCCTCGGCGACGACGTCGCCACCGGGCTCGGCCACAGGCCCCGACGGGCCCGCGCCCTCGCGGTGACCGCCGTCGCCCTGCTGGTCGGCGCCGCCACCGCGATCGCCGGACCGGTCTCCTTCGTCGGCCTGGTGGTGCCCTTCGCCGCCCGGGCCCTGGTCGGCCCGGACCTGCGCCGGCTGCTCCTGGTCTCCGCCCTGCTGGGGCCCGCCGTCGTGCTGCTCGCCGACGTGGCCTCCCGGCTGGTCGCCCGCCCGTACGAGCTGCCGCTCGGCGTGATGACCGCCCTGTGCGGCGCCCCCGTCCTGGTCGCCGTCGTCCGCTCGCACCGGATGCCCGCGCTGTGACCCCCACCGTGAAGACCGTGAAAGCCGACGCCGTGAAGAACCCCGCGAGCCCTGACACGCCGTCGGCCGGGACCCGGCCGCCGAGTACGCCCGGTGCCCGCCGGCCGACCCCGCCCGGCACCCGGCTGCTCGCCCTGGGCGGCCGCTCGGTGCTCGTCCCGGTCCGGCCGCTGCTCGGCTGCACCGCCCTGCTGCTCGTTCTCCTCGCGGTGACCGCCGTCTGCCTGGCCGTCGGCGAGACCGACCTCGATCCGGTGACCGCCCTGCGCGCCGCCTTCGGCGACGGCACCGCGCGCGACGTGCTGCTGGTGGAGAAGCTGCGGCTGCCCCGCGCCGAGGCCGCACTGGCCGTCGGCGCCGCCCTCGGCGTCGCGGGCTGCCTGATGCAGACCCTCGCCCAGAACCGGCTGGCCACCCCGGACACCGTCGGCTTCAACGAGGGCGCCACCGCCTTCGCCGTCGCCTCCGTCACCGGCGTCGCCACCCAGCTGCTGCCCTCCGCCGCCGCCCTGGTGGGCGCCGCCACCGCCGCCTCGCTCGCCTTCGCCCTCGGCGGCGGGGCCGGCCGCAACGGCTACCGCTTCCTGGTCGTCGGCCTCGGCGTCGGCGCGGTCTTCGGCGCGGTGACCAATCTGATGCTCTCCCGCGCCGCCATCGACGCCGCCAACTCCTCCTACGCCTGGACGGTCGGCACCCTCAACAGCCGGGACGCCGACGCCGTCGGCCACCTCGGGCTCGGCCTGCTGGTCTGCCTGCCCGCCGCCGTGCTGCTCGGCCGCCGGCTGTCGCTGCTGCGCTTCTCCGACGCCGTCGCCACCGGGCTGGGCGTACGGGTGCGCGGCCTGCGGGCCGGCGTCCTGGTGGTCGCCGTGGTCTGCGCGGGCCTGGCGGTGGCCGTCGCCGGACCGCTCGGCATGATCGCGCTCGCCGCGCCCGAGGCCGCCCGCCGGATCGCCGGACCGCGCTGCGTGCCGGTGCTCACCTCGGCCGCCGCCGGAGCCGCCTTCACCCTGCTCGCCGACCTGATCGGCCGCACCGCCCTGTCGCCGATCGAGGTGCCGGCCGGCCTGGTCACCGCCGTCGTGGGCGGCCCGTACCTGCTCTGGCTGCTGCTCACCACCCGCCCCCGGAGGACCGCATGACCGCCCGCACCGCGACCACCGCGACCACCGCTGCGACTGCGGGGACCGCCGCCGCGGCCGACGGGACCGCCGCCGGAGCGCCCCGGCTGGCGACCAGCGGGCTCAGCCTCGGCCACGACCGCACCATCGTGGTCCGCGAGCTGGACCTCGAACTGCCGCAGCGGCAGGTCACCGTCATCGTCGGCCCGAACGGCTGCGGCAAGTCCACCCTGCTCGGCGGCCTGGCGCGGACCATCGCCCCGCGCTCCGGCGCCGTGCTGCTCGACGGCAGGCCGCTGACCTCGCTGTCCACCCGCGCGATCGCCCGGATCATCGGCCTGCTGCCGCAGTCCGCCACCGCCCCGGACGGGCTGACCGTCCGTGACCTGGTCCGCTACGGCCGCCAGCCGCACCAGGGCCTGCTGCGGCAGTGGTCCGCCGCCGACGCGGAGGCGGTCGAGCACGCGCTCGCCGCCGCCGACCTGCACGAACTGGCGGACCGTCCGCTGGACACCCTCTCCGGCGGACAGCGTCAGCGCGCCTGGATCGCCATGGCCGTCGCCCAGGACACCGACATCCTGATGCTGGACGAACCCACCTCGGCGCTGGACATGGGCCACGCCCTGGAGGTGCTGGAGATGGTGCGCGGCCTGACCGGGCGCGGGCGCACCGTCGTCCTCGTCCTGCACGACCTCAGCACCGCCTGCCGCTACGCCGACCACATGGTGGCCATGCGCGACGGCCGGGTGGCCGCCCAGGGCGCCCCGCGCGACATCGTCACCCCGGAGCTGGTGCGCGACCTGTACGGGGTGGAGAGCGTGATCCTCACCGACCCGGTGCACGGCACCCCGGTGGTCTGCCCGGTCGGCCTCGCCCCCAGGGCCCGCTGACCCAGGGGCACAGGGCACAGGGGCAGACGGGCAGAGGGCAGAGCGGCGCAGAGCCGCCGGGCCGGTCGGCCGGTCAGCCGGCCAGGCCCGGCAGCACCTCGGCGCCCGGCAGCTTCGCCAACGCCCACCCGGGCAGGATGAGCTTGCCCCGGCGCCGCCCGCTGCCGACCAGCACGTACGGGGCCGCGGCCACCGCCTCGTCGATCAGCAGCGGCCAGTCGCCGGGCAGGCCGACGGGGGTGACGCCGCCGTACTCCATGCCGGTCAGCTCGACCGCGGTGTCCATCGGCGCGAAGGACGCCTTGCGCGCCCCCAGGTGGGTGCGCACCGTCTTGTTCACGTCCACCCGCGTGGTGGCGAGGGCCAGGCACGCGGCCAGGGTCACCTCCCCGGCGCGCTTGGCGGCGACCACCACACAGTTCGCGGAGAGCTCCGGCGGAGTGTCGTAGGCCGCGCAGAACACGGCGGTGTCCGCCGTCTCCGGGTCGCTGTCCACGTAGAGCACCGAGGCGGCCGCCTCCCGCTCGGCCCAGTTCCTCAGCGCGTCGGCGACGGGCGCGGTGAGCTCCGCGCCGGCTTCCAGCGCGGCCACGGCGGAGGCGAAGTTCCCGAAGGGCGGGCGCACGGTCTCGGTCATGGCACCGGAGCTTACGGCCCGCCCCGGTCTGCCGGGCCACCCGGTCAGCCGTACGGGACGACGGCGACCGGGCAGTGCACGTGGTGGATCGCGGCGTGCGCCACCGGGCCGATGTGGTGGTGGCGCAGCGGCAGGTGCCGGATCCGGCGGCCGACGACCAGCAGCCGGGCCGTCGCGGTGGCGTCCACCAGGTCGACGGAGGGCTTGCCGCGGATCAGTTCGGTGGTCACCTCCACCTCGGGGTACCGGGTCCGCCAGGGCTCCAGGGCCCGCGCCAGCCCGCTGTCCTCGACGGCCGAGACCTCGCGCTCCAGTCCGCCGATCGCCCCGTAGGACATGTACTCGCTGCCGGCCGGCGGGGACCAGACGTGGATGACGCGCAGGGGCGCCGAGCGGAGCGCGGCGGCCTCGAAGGCGAAGGCCAGCACCGCGTCCGCCGGGTGCGCCAGGTCGAGGCCGACCGTCACCGCGCCGTCCGGTTCGTCCCCGTCGGCCCGGATCAGCACGACGGGGCAGGCGGCCCGCCGCAGCACCTCCTGGCTCACCGAGCCGACCAGGAAGCCGCGCAGGGTGCTCAGCCCGCGCGAGCCGAGCACCAGCACGGCGGCCGTGTGCCCGGCGGCCTCCAGCGCCTCGACGGGGTCGCCGGCCACGGAGGTGGCGGCGACCGTCACCTCGGGCGCGAGGGCGCGCAACTCGCCCTCGTGTTCGGCGAGTTGCGCCAGCGCGCGGTGATCGCCCGGCTCGCTCCCGGGCGCGAGGTGCTTCGGCCGGGGCCAGGCCTGGAGGACGTCCAGACGCAGGCCGCGGCGCTGGGCCTCGCGGGCGGCCCAGGCGGCGGCGGCCAGGCTCTCGGGTGAGCCGTCGAATCCCACGACGACGGGTCCGGCGGCGACGGGTCCGGTCACGGCGTGCTCCTCGGGTTCCGGTGCGGCCGGCGGTCTCTGCGTGTGCGCCCAGTATCCGCGCGGGCCCCGGCCGGCGCCTCCCGGCAGCCGGGTACCGGCCCGTGCCTCCGCCCACGTCCGCCCCCGGCCGGCGCCTCCCGGGGCCGGGCCCGGGCCCGGTTCGGCCGTCCGGCTGGTCGCCCGGCCCGCGGCGCGGCAACGCCCGGGACCGGCGGGGGAGCCCGGCTAGGGTCGGCCGGACCGGTCCGTCCCAGCGCGGGAGAACGATGCCGAGCGTCCCCGATTTCCGCTCGCGGTGGGCGAGCGCCGCCGCCGGACTGGCCGTGCTCGCCTCCGCCCTGGTGGGCTGCGGTGACGGCGGGAGCACCGGCCCGGTCACCCTGAACTGGTACAACTTCCCGGACGACTCGGGCGCCCTCCAGCAGGCCGCCGACCGCTGCGGGCAGCAGTCCGGCGGCCGCTACACGATCCACTACAACAAGCTGCCCCGCGGCGCCGACGGCCAGCGCCAGCAGCTGGTGCGCCGGATGGCGGCGCACGACGCCGACGTGGACGTCCTGGGCCTGGACGTCACCTGGCCCGCCGAGTTCGCCGAGGCCGGCTGGATCCGCGAGTGGACCGGGGAGATGCGCGAGCGGGCCACCACCGACACCCTCGACGCGGCGGTGCGCACCGCGACCTGGCGGGACCGGCTGTACGCCGTGCCGTACAACTCCAACACCCAGCTGCTCTGGTACCGCGACGACCTGGTGCCGACCCCGCCGAGGACCTGGGCGGAGATGCTCTCCCGGGCGCAGGAACTGGCCGACCAGGGCAAGCCGCACTTCGTGGAGATCCAGGGCGCCCAGTACGAGGGGCTGACGGTCTGGTTCAACACCCTGGTCACCAGCGCGGGCGGCACGATCCTCACCCCCGACGCGCAGGCGCCCTCGCTCGGGGCGCCCGCCGTCACGGCCGCCGGGGTGATGCACGACCTGGCGACGTCCGTGGCCGCCGACCCCTCGCTGCCGAACCAGATGGAGGACCAGAACCGGCTCGCGATGGAGTCCGGGACGGCCGCCTTCGAGCTCAACTACCCCTTCGTCTACCCCTCGATGAAGGCCAACCAGCCGGAGCTGTTCCCGCACTTCCGCTGGGCGCCGTACCCCGCGGTGAGCGCCGACCGCCCCGCCAGCGTGACCATCGGCGGGATCGACCTCGCGGTGGGCTCCTACAGCCGGCACCCCGACCTCGCCGCCGAGGCCACCCTCTGCCTGCGCGACCGGGACAACCAGCTCACCAACGCGCTGAAGGGCGGCCTGCCGCCCTCGCTGCGCAGCCTGTACGAGACGGCCGAGCTCACCACCAGCTACCCGTTCGCGGCCGACGTGCTGGCCGCCCTCGACTCCGCCAGCGTGCGCCCGCAGACCCCGGCCTACCAGAACGTCTCGATCGCCATCTCGCACACCCTCTCCCCGCCCGCCGACATCCACCCGGAGAAGGACGTGGCCGACCTCCGCGGGCAGATCGAGGACGCCCTCGGCTCGAAGGGGCTGATCCCGTGACACCGTCCACCGAGGCCGCCGCCGCGGCCGTACCGAAAGCGGCCGGGCCCTCGCGCGGGGCCCGCCAGGAACGCCGGCTGGGCCTGCTGCTCTGCGCCCCCGCGGTGATCGTGATGCTCGCCGTCACCGCCTACCCGATCGGCTACGCCGTCTACCTGTCCCTGCAGCGCTACGACCTGCGCTTCCCGGACCAGGCGCACTGGGTCGGGCTCGCCAACTACGGTGCGGTGCTGACCTCGTCGTTCTGGTGGCAGGCGCTCGGCGTCACGGTGCTGATCACCGTGGTGTCGGTGGCCGTCGAGCTGGTGCTCGGCCTGGCGCTCGCGCTGGTGATGCACCGCACGATCTTCGGGCGCGGCACGGTGCGCACGGCGGTCCTGGTGCCGTACGGGATCGTCACCGTGGTGGCGGCCTACTCCTGGCAGTACGCCTGGACCCCGGGCACCGGCTACCTGGCAGCCCTGCTGCCGGAGGGCAGCGCCCCGCTGACGGAGCAGTGGCCGGCCATCGGTCTGATCATCCTCGCGGAGGTGTGGAAGACCACCCCGTTCATGGCGCTGCTGCTGCTCGCCGGCCTGGCCCTCGTCCCGGACGAGACGGTCCGGGCGGCGATGGTGGACGGCGCGAGCTTCGGGCAGCGGCTGCGGCTGGTGATCCTGCCGCTGATGAAGCCGGCGATCCTGGTCGCCCTGCTCTTCCGCACCCTGGACGCCTTCCGGATCTTCGACAACATCTACGTGCTGACCGGCGGTTCCAACGGCACCGGCTCGGTGTCGATCCTCGGCTACGACAACCTCTTCACCGCGCTCAACCTGGGCATCGGCTCGGCGATCTCGGTGCTGATCTTCGTCTGCGTGGCCCTGATCGCGCTGGCCTTCGTCAAGCTGTTCGGCGCGGCCACGCCCGGCGCGGAACCGGAGCACCGATGAGCAGCCGGCACACCCGGAGCCTCACCGGCTGGGGCATCGCCAACCTGGTGGTCGTGCTCTACGCGCTCTTCCCGGTGTGGTGGATCGTGGCGCTCTCCTTCAAGGACCCGAGCACCCTCTCCGACGGCGACTTCGTGCCCCGCCAGTGGACCCTGGCCAACTACCGCGGCATCTTCGAGACCTCCGAGTTCACCCGCGCCCTGGTCAACTCGATCGGCATCGCGGTGATCGCCACCACCATCGCCGTCGTGCTCGGCACCATGGCCGCGTACGCGGTGGCCCGGCTGCGCTTCCCCGGCAAGCGGCTGCTGATCGGGGTCTCCCTGCTGATCGCGATGTTCCCGCCGATCTCGCTGGTCTCGCCGCTGTTCGACATCGAGCGGGCGCTCGGCCTGTTCGACACCTGGGCCGGGCTGATCATCCCGTACATGACCTTCTCGCTGCCGCTGGCGATCTACACGCTCTCGGCGTTCTTCCGGGAGATCCCCTGGGACCTGGAGAAGGCGGCCAAGGTGGACGGCGCCACGCCCTGGCAGGCGTTCCGGCTGGTCATCGCGCCGCTGGCGGCACCGGGCGTGTTCACCACCGGCATCCTGGTCTTCATCTTCTGCTGGAACGACTTCCTGTTCGCGATCTCGCTGACCTCCACCACCTCGGCCCGGACGGTTCCGGCGGCGATCGCCTTCTTCACCGGGAGCTCCCAGTTCGAGCAGCCGACCGGCTCGATCGCGGCCGCCGCCGTGATCATCACGATCCCGATCGTGATCTTCGTGCTGCTGTTCCAGCGGCGCATCGTCGCCGGGCTCACCGCCGGCGCCGTCAAGGGGTGAGGGCCCCCGCCGAGTTCCCGCATCGAGCATCCGAGTTCCCGCACCGAGCACCCGAGGTTGAGCCCGCCCCACCCGGCGGACCAGGAAGGCGGATCGTGGCCGAGATCGTCCTCGACGGCATCACCAAGCGCTACCCGGACGGCGCCCTCGCCGTGCGCGACGTCGACCTCACCATCGCCGACGGCGAGTTCGTGATCCTGGTCGGCCCCTCCGGCTGCGGCAAGTCCACCACGCTCAACATGATCGCCGGGCTGGAGGACATCACCGAGGGCACCCTGCGGATCGCCGGGGAGGTGGTCAACGACCGCGCGCCCAAGGACCGGGACATCGCGATGGTGTTCCAGAGCTACGCCCTCTACCCGCACATGAGCGTGCGCGACAACATGGGCTTCGCGCTGCGCCTGGCCAAGGTGGACAAGGCGACCATCGCCGCCAAGGTCGAGGAGGCCGCCCGCATCCTGGACCTCACCCGGCACCTCGACCGCAAGCCCGCCAACCTCTCCGGCGGGCAGCGCCAGCGGGTCGCGATGGGCCGGGCGATCGTCCGCGACCCCAAGGTCTTCCTGATGGACGAGCCGCTGTCCAACCTGGACGCCAAGCTCCGGGTGCAGATGCGCACCCAGATCGCCGCCCTCCAGCGCCGGCTGGGCACCACCACCGTCTACGTCACCCACGACCAGGTCGAGGCGATGACGCTCGGCGACCGGGTGGTGGTGATGCGCTCCGGCGTCGTCCAGCAGGTCGGCTCGCCGCAGCAGCTGTACGACGAGCCGGTGAACCTCTTCGTCGCCGGGTTCATCGGCTCGCCCGGGATGAACTTCCTCGGCGCCGCGCTGGAGCAGGGCGCCCTGCGCACCTCGTTGGGGGACCTGCCGCTGGACGACCGCACCCGGCGCGCCCTGGAGCGCGCGGACGCGCCGCGCGAACTGATCGTCGGCATCCGCCCCGAGGACTTCGAGGACGCGGCCCTGACCGAGGGGCACACCGGCGGGGTCACCGTCACCGTGACCGTGGAGGTCCGGGAGTCGGTCGGCTCGGACGTCTACGTCCACTTCGCGGAGGAGGGCGGACCGGTGGCGACCGAGGAACTCGCCGAACTCGCCGCCGACTCGGGCCGGGCCGACACCGGCATGCGGGAGCACCGCGTGGTGGCCCGGCTGAACACCGCCACCCGGGCCGCCGAGGGCGGCCCGCTGGAGCTGTGGGTGGACACCGCGCGCATCCATGTCTTCGACCCCCGGGACGGCGCCAACCTGACCCACCCCGAGCGTTCGTAGCGTGCTACGGAAGGCCCAACCCCTCGTCGGCCTGCGGTGTGCCTGACCGGAGGCCTGCGGAAGTCGACCTAGATTGCCCGGCTATGAGAGAAAATGCCGGAATCAGTCGACGATCGGTGCTCAAGGCCGTTCCCGCAGTCGCCGTCCTCGTGGCGGGCTCCGACGGGATCCTCGCCGCGCCCGCGCGGGCGGCGGCGGCGCCCTTCCCGCAGCCGGCCGTCTGGAGCCCGCGCACCGCCTCCGACGGGTCGAGGGCGGTGCTCGACCAAGCGCTCGACGTACGGTTCACGGACACCGCCGTCCCGGGCTACGGGACGGTCACCACCCGCACCTACAGCGGCACCATCCCGGGGCCGACGCTGCGGGTGCGCGCCGGGGACGCGCTCTGGCTGACCCAGGTCAACGGCCTGCCGCCGAACCCGCCGGACGCGCCGACCGCTTCGCACCACGGCGGCCACAACCGGCCGCACCAGCCGAACACCTTCAACCTGCACACCCACGGCCTGCACGTCTCGCCCTCCGGGGACGCCGACAACATCCTGCGCGTGTTCCCGCCGCGCACCGCCGAGGAGGCCGCGGCCGGCGCCCCGGAACCGCGCTACCTGACCACCGTCGAGATCCCGCCCGGCCACCCCGCGGGGACCTTCTGGTACCACCCGCACGCGCACGGGGCCACCGCCGAACAGATCGCCGGAGGGATGGCCGGGGTCATCATCGTCGAGGGCGACGTCGACGAGGTGCCGCAGATCAAGGCCGCCGCCGACCTCGTCGTCTGCGTCAACGAACTCAAGCTCAAGGACGGGAAGGTCCCCGAGTTCACCGCCGACAACTCGCTCACCGGCACCCCGTCCACCTTCACCGTCAACGGCGCGGTCAACCCCACTCTCGCGCTGCGCCCCGGCGAGGTCCAGCGCTGGCGCCTGGTCGCGGCGACCGGCTTCACCACTCTCGCTCTCCAAGTCATCGGCGGGGAAAGGAAAGTGACGCTACATCAGATCGCGATGGACGGCGTGACCTTCCCCGCGCCGGTCGCCACCGAGACGGTGTCCCTGGCCGTGGGCAACCGCGCCGACGTGCTGGTCCGGGGCGGAGAGGTCGGAACGTACGAACTGCGGGCCAAGGGCGTGCGCGTCCCGCTGATGACGATCGAGGTGGCGGGCGAGGCCGTACAGCCGCCGATGGAGCTGCCGACCACGCTCCCGCAGGGCAAGCCGTTCCTCGACGAGAAGGACGTCACCGACCCCGGCGGCGACCGCAAGGTGGTCTTCCACGTCGACCCGAACGTCTTCGACCAGCCGTTCCCCCACGCCTACCGCGTCCTCGGCAGCCACCCGACCCCGGCGGCCGACCCCGGCGGCGACCTCACCCACGACCCCGTCTACGGGCTGTTCGACCCCGAGCACGTCAACCACACCCTGGAACTCGGCACGGTCGAGCGGTGGACCCTGCACACCGACGACACCATGTCGGCCTTCCACCACCCCTTCCACCTGCACACCAACCACGTCCTCGTCACCCACCGCAACGGCCGACGGCTCGACCCGCCGGTCTGGCAGGACACCGTGGACCTGGCCGGCGGCAGGCCGGGCGACACCGTCACCCTCCTGGTCAAGTTCGAGGACTTCACCGGCCGTTCCGTCCTGCACTGCCACCAGCTCCAGCACGAGGACCTGGGCATGATGCAGCTGGTCGACTACGTCCAGCCGCAGCGGCCCCACGAGCCGGGCCGGCCGGCCGAGCCGGAACGGCCGGGCCCGCTCGGCCGGTGAGCGGCCCCGCCTTCCACCCGGCGGCGGGTGCGGCCGCGGCCGGACCGGGCACCACCTCGCCGTCCCGCAGCCGGAACGCGCTGCCGTGCCACGGGCAGCGCCGGCAGACCTCCACCGATTGGGCCTTCGGAGAGCGGCCCGGGCGGGTGGGCGCAGCGGTCGGCCCGGGCGGGTGGGTGCAGCGGTCGGCCGGCACGTGGCAGTGCCCGTCCGCACGCACCACGGCCACGGGCGGCTCTCCGGCCGTCGCGTGGACGGGCTTCCCGGGCGTGAAGTCCTCGACCGTGCCGAGGCCGACTCAGTCGACCGATGCCAGTCGGGGTGCGGCGGCGGCCCGGTCCGGGTCGGCGGCCTGCCGGTAGGCCAGGTGCCCGCCGAGCGCTGCGCCGGCCGATACGGCGGTCAGTCCGGCCAGGCCGAGCAGCCGCCCGCGGGCCCGGTGCCCCTCGCAGCGGGCCAGCAACGAGCCGCCGTACAGCAGCACGCCGGTGGTGTTGCAGAGCGCGTGCACCAGGCCGGTGCGCCGGCGCGGCGGGTCGAGCCGGGCCCAGTCCACCCAGCCGGTGAGGGCCGTGGGCCCGGCGGTCAGCAGACCTGCCGCCACCAGGGTGTCGGCGGACCGGCGCCCGCCCGGGAGGTAGTCCAACAGGGCGGCGGACGTCCAGAAGCCGATCGGCAGTTGGACCATCGCCGGGTGGAGCGGGTGACCGAGCCACACGCCGTGCAAGGCGTCGCGGTACGGCCCGAGCGGCAGGGCTTCGACCGCCTCGGCGAGCGGACGGGCCGGGGCGTCGAGGACGTCCCAGTGCTCCGGGGCGTCCAGTGCGCGGCGCAGTCGGCGGGACCACTGGTGGGTGTGCAGGGGTGTGATGTCCATACCAGGGCGGCTAGCCGGGCACCGGCCCGTCAAACCCCGGGCGCCGGACCGACCGCGAGGGCTCCTCGATCGTCGGCGTGGTTTCGCTGTGTGATCGGCGCATACTGTCCGTAAACAAGCGGAGGTGCTCATGCCCATGGTGGATGTCGCTGCGCTCGGCCGGCTGGTG
>NZ_JBEXWT010000070.1:0-49668 GCF_040629945.1 Kitasatospora sp. NPDC005856
TCTAAACCCTACCAGCGGCGGGCCGCGGCCCCCCCCGGGGGGGGGGGGGGGGCCCCCCCCCCGCCCCCCCCCCCCGCCCCGATGGGTCCTCTCCCCCGGCCCGGCGGCTGGACGGGTACCCAGCCCGGTGGCCACCAGGAGGAGAGGGAGCCGACCTCAGGAGGTCAGCGAGGTCTTGCGGGTGGAGATGATCTGGTCGACCAGGCCGTACTCGACGGCCTCCTCGGCGGTCAGGATCTTGTCGCGCTCGATGTCGTCGCGCACCTGCTCCGCCGACCGGTTGGAGTGCTTGGAGAGCATCTCCTCCAGCTGCTCGCGCATCCGGAAGATCTCCTTGGCCTGGATCTCCAGGTCGGACACCTGGCCGCGGCCGGTCTCGGTGTACGGCTGGTGGATCAGGATGCGGGCGTTCGGCAGCGCCATCCGCTTGCCGGGGGTGCCGGCGGCGAGCAGCACGGCCGCGGCGGAGGCCGCCTGGCCCATGCAGACGGTGGTGATGTCCGGCTTCACGTACTGCATCGTGTCGTAGATGGCCGTCAGGGCCGTGAACGAGCCGCCGGGCGAGTTGATGTACATCTGGATCTCGCGGTCCGGGTCCATCGACTCCAGGCACAGCAGCTGCGCCATGATGTCGTTCGCCGAGACGTCGTCGACCTGCGAGCCGAGGAAGATGATGCGCTCCTCGAACAGCTTGGCGTACGGGTCGTACTCGCGGATGCCCTGCGTGGTGCGCTCGACGAAGCGCGGGACGATGTAGCGGCCCTCGGCGCGCATGTCCTCGACGCGGGCCTTGGCGGCCGACAGGCTGGGGATGTTCATGGGGGTCCTTGTCCTCCGGGGCGTTGTGGCTGTGGTCTCGCGGGCCGGGCCGAGGCTCAGGCAGCGCCCGTGCCGCCGCCGCCGGGGACGTCCGCGGCGCTGTGCATGATCGCGTCGATGAGGCCGTACTGCAGGGCCTCCTCCGGGGTGAACCAGCGGTCGCGGTCGGAGTCCGCGGTGATCTGCTCGAAGGACTGGCCGCTGTGGTGGGCGATCAGCTCGGACATCCGCTTCTTGGTGCGGAGCAGCTGCTCGGCCTGGATGCGGATGTCGGTGGCGGAACCGCCGAGGCCCGCGGAGGGCTGGTGCATCAGGATGGTCGAGTTCGGCAGCGAGAAGCGCTTGCCGGGGGCACCCGCGGTGAGCAGGAACTGGCCCATCGAGGCCGCCATGCCCATCGCGATGGTGACGACGTCGTTCTTGATGTACTGCATGGTGTCGTAGATC
The DNA here is from genome assembly GCF_040629945.1 of Kitasatospora sp. NPDC005856. Classification (NCBI taxonomy): domain Bacteria; kingdom Bacillati; phylum Actinomycetota; class Actinomycetes; order Kitasatosporales; family Streptomycetaceae; genus Kitasatospora; species Kitasatospora sp. NPDC005856. Next base: position 1,267 of record NZ_JBEXWT010000070.1, read on the forward strand.
GCCATGCCGGCCGAGATCGAGCCGCCCGGGGAGTTGATGTAGAGGAAGATGTCCTTTTCCGGGTCCGCGGCCAGCAGCAGCAGCTGCGCGGTGATCTTGTTGGCGATGTCGTCGTCGACCGCCTGGCCGAGGAAGATGATCCGCTCGTTGAGCAGTCGGTTGTAGACCTGGTCGCCAAGGCCGCCGAGCACGTCACCAGCGGCGGCGTGCGGCGCCATCGGGCCAGGCATCTGCATCTGCGGGAACGTCACTTAGCCACCTGCTCAGTCGGTTTGGACGGTCGCTCCACGGCCGCCACGGTGTCGCACAGCTTCCGGGTATCACGTCGTGATTGTTGCTGTCCAAGGACCCTAACGCGCAGGCCGGGCCGCAGAATCCCTCACGCAGAACTGTTCGCTGTGAGCGCAGGGTCGCGGCGGCCGCGACCGGGACGACAGCGGGCCCGGACACCGTACGGCGTCCGGGCCCGCTGCAGCCTGGAGGGGCTACCGGAGCACTCAGGCCTCGGTCTTCTCCTCGGCGGCGGTCTCCTCGGCGGCGGCCTCGACGGTCTCGGCCGTCTCGTCCTCGTCGTCGAAGTTGATCTCGTTGCCCTCGGTGTCGACGACCTTGGCGGCCTCGACCACGGTGGCCAGCGCCTTGCCGCGGGCGACCTCGCCGACCAGCAGCGGAACCTGGCCGCCCTGGACGACCTGCTGGGCGAACTGGTCCGGGGTGAGGCCGGAGCCGGCGGCGCGGCGGATGAGGTGCTCGGTCAGCTCCTCCTGGTTAACACCCAGCTCCTCGTTGGCGACGATCTGGTCCAGGACGAACTGGGTCTTGATGCCCTTCTTCGCCTGCTCCTCGATCTCCGCGTCCCACTCCTCGCGGGTCTTGTCCTGGGTCTCCAGGAAGGCTTCGAGGGTGAGGCCCATCGGCTGGAGCTGGTGGTGCTCCACGTTGTGCTTGCGGGTCTCGACCTCGTCCTTGAGGAGCTTCTCGGGGTACTCGATCTCAACCAGGGCGAGCAGCGCGTCCAGGACCTTCTCCTGGGCCTGGGTGGCCTGGTCGTACTCCTTCATGCGCTCGAGGCGCTTGCGGGAGTCGGCGCGCAGGTCCTCCAGGGTGTCGAACTCGCTGGCCAGCTGGGCGAACTCGTCGTCCAGCTCGGGCAGCTCCTTCTCCTGGACGGCGGTGACGGTGACGGTGACCTCGGAGGTCTTGCCCGCCTGGGTGCCACCCTTGAGCTCGGTCTCGAAGGTCTTCTCCTCGCCGGCCGACAGGCCGACGACGGCCTCGTCGATGCCGTCGATCAGACGGCCCGAGCCGATCTCGTAGCTGACGCCGTTGGCGGTGCCGTCGTCCGGCACCTCGCCGTCGACCTTGGCGACCAGGTCGACGACCACGATGTCACCGGCGGCGGCGGCGCGCTCGACGTCCTTGACCGAGGAGAAGCGCTCGCGCAGCTGCTCCAGCGACTTCTCGATGTCCTCGTCGGAGACGACGATCGGGTCGACGGTCACCTCGATGGAGGAGAACTCCGGGAGGGTGATCTCCGGGCGGACGTCCACCTCGGCGGTGAACTTCAGGTCACCGCCGTCGGCGATCTTCTCGACACCCTCGATGTTGGTGATGTCGGGCTGGCCGAGGACCTCGATCTTGCCCTCGTCGACGGCCTGCGTGTAGAAGCGCGGCAGGGCGTCGTTGACGGCCTCCTCCAGCACGGCGCCACGGCCGAAGCGCTGGTCGATGACCCGGTTCGGGATCTTGCCCTTGCGGAAGCCCGGGACCGAGACCTGCTGGTTGATCTTCTTGTACGCCGCGTCGAGGCTGGGCTTGAGCTCCTCGAAGGGCACCTCGACGGTGAGTCGAACCCGGGTCGGGTTCAGAGTCTCGACGGCGCTCTTCACGGTTTGGTCTCCTATGGGCTTGCGGTCGGGTTGCCTCCGCCCGCCCCCGTCGCCCGGCCGGAGCCGGAAGGTGGGGTCGGACGAGACGGGCGATGGGCGGTTGGAGCTGCATCTCCCGTGGGGGTGGACGGTGAGCTTGACTCCTCGCCCTCGTGCGGTCGACCTGGGTTGACGCCACAGGGACTACCGCCAGCGCCCCATCCTACCGGTACCACGAAAGGCGGACGCCAGACGCCACCGTACCGCCGCCACGCGGCTCCGATACAGAACAGGGCCCCGCCCCGGTGGGCGAGACCCTGCCGCACTGTCGGGGTGACCGGATTCGAACCGACGGCCTTCCGCTCCCAAAGCGGACGCGCTACCAAACTGCGCCACACCCCGTGGTGCCGAGAGGAAGCGTACACGCCGGGCCTGCACGGCTCGCCGAACTATTCCGCGCGGGCGCGACCGCGACATATACCGCGCGGGCGCGGGAGGGGTGCGCACGGGGCGATCCGCGAAAGGGTGTGCACTCGGGCAGCCGGACCAGGTAGGCTGTCCCCCGAACTTCCGGCCGGTGACGGCTGGGAGCGTCGTGCGGGCGTAGCTCAATGGTAGAGCCCTAGTCTTCCAAACTAGTCACGCGAGTTCGATTCTCGTCGCCCGCTCTCCGATTCGGCCCCGGTGCGCCCAGCGCACCGGGGCCGTCGGCGTTTCCGGGCTCCCGCGGCCGCGGACCTCAGAGCCCGAGCCGGGCGGCCCGGGCGGCGGCCCGGTCCAGCAGCTGGTGGACGTCGCCCTCCCGGGTGGTCGGGCGGTCGTTGTACTCGTCCGGGGAACGCGCCGGGCGGCCGGTGGCGTGCAGCACCTCCATCAGCTGGACCCGGGCGGTGCGCACGGTGGCCGGGGTGCCGTACCCGTGCGCCAGGACGGCGGCCTGCGCGCCGAGCAGGCAGACCCGGCCGGCCGCGTCCCACATCGCGCCCTGGAGCCAGCCGTGCGCCCCGATGTAGCGGGAGGCGAGCCGGAGGTGGTCGGCCGCGCTGACCGGGACGGGGCGGGCGGGGCGGCCCAGCGCCCGGTCGAGCAGGGTGGCCCGGGGCTCGGGGTGGCCGGCCTGCCAGGGCCGCAGGACGCTGCCGTACGGGCAGGCGTACGGCGCCGGGGTGCGCGCGGGGGCGGGCAGCTCGGCGAGGTAGGCCTCGATCTCGGCCACCAGCCCCGAGGCGGCCGACGCCGAGGCGGACGGGCCCGAGGTGGACGGGCCCGAGGTGGACGGGCCGAACGGCGGCGGCCCGGGGGCGAGGAGGACGGACGGGGGCGGGGCGGTGGTGCGGGGCATGCGGGTCCTCCGGGCGGACGGCCTTCAGGTTCCGCTGCCCAAAATGGGGCATTCAGGACTTTTTCGCGACCGGAGGACCGTACGGTCCGCATGGTTTCCCGGCGGGCTGTCGGGCCGATAGCCTCGGCGGCGTTCGAGCGCAGTTCGAGCGCGAGCTCAGCCGCCGCGCTCCCGAGGTGGAGGAGTCCCGGTGCGTCCGCAGGAGCGACTGGCCGTCATTCAGCGCTGTGTGGTCCGGGAGATGGCGCGACTGGGCCAGGTGTTCCGCCCGGACGGCGAGGTGGTCCGCGGCCCCGGCACCACGGCGGTGGCGGTGCGCGAGCACCCCGGGGACGACGGCGCCGGGCACGTGGACCTCGGCTTCGTGCTGCACCTGGGCCGGGCGGACGCCCCGGTGGTGTGGGACTGCGCGGCCGGCCTCGGCAAGACCGAGGAGGAGAAGCTCGCCAACGCGGTGAAGATGTGGGCGACCACCACCGCCCCGGTGCTGGTCGAGGCGGCGCAGGGCCACGGGGTGCGCGCCGACCGACCGCACCTGCCCGAACTCCCGGGCTGGCGCGCGGCGCAGGGCCCGGCCGCGGTCTTCGGCTTCGGCAACGAGCGCCTGGCGAACTGGCTGGCCGAGCACCGGGTGCTGCCGGCGCTGGCGCCCGCGCTGCGCGCGGAGTTGACCGGGCCCGGGCCGGTGGGCGTCAAGCTCTTCCTGGGCGGGAAGGCGGGGGACGACGTCGCCGAGGTCCGGGTGGGCGGCGAGGTGTCGGAGGCGGCGTCGGCGGCGCTGCGCGCGCTGGACTGGCCTCGGGGCGAACGGCTGTGCTGGGCGCGGCTGTTCGTCCTGCTGACGGCCGAGCCGGCGGCATCGGGGCAGCACGCGCCGGCGGGTGCCGCGACACCCGCACCGATGCGTGTCCCGGCCCCGGCGGCGGCGCGGCCCCGGGGACTGTTCGCTCGCTGGCGGGAAGCCAGACGGGCCGGCCGGTGACCCCTCGGCAGGAGTGCGGACGGCCCGACCGGATCAGCCTCCGGTGATGCCGGAGATGCTGTGCGCCAGGTTGGCCAGCAGCGAGTTGATGGAGCCGGCGACCGTGGTCTCGTGGAGCATGAAGCCGAACAGGGCGGCGACGATCGCGTGCGGGATCTTCATCTGCTTGTTGCGGATGAAGATGATGCACAGGATCGCGAACAGGACCAGTGCGGAGACGGAGAGTGCCACCCGGACTCACTTCCTCGTTTTCATAGCGGGGTGCCGCCGCCCGGCGGCACCTGCGAAAGCCGGACCCCGGCCTGTCCGACGGTCCCGAGGCGGAATCGCGGACCGTCCGGCACAGTGCCGGCGAGGGAGCCCACAGTCGACCGCTGCCTGTCGTGCCGCACGCGACGCCCCCCATCCCCCGAATCCTGAACAGTCCCGCCCGGACTCAGTGTGGTCGACCGTGCCGATTGCGTAAAGGTCTGAAAGTCAGCCCAACGCCGATATCCTGCGATGCGAGACGAGTTTCCGCCGACCGGGACGATAGCGGAGCCGTCCTGACGAATCGTCGGCGGGGCCGTGCTGAGCGGCCGGAAAACGGCCGGGGGCGGGTAACGGAAGCCGCTGGTCCGCTCCGTCGGCGGGGCCTCCGATTTGGCCGAAGATCAGCTGCCAGGCTTGACAGCGGCGGCTGCCCCCGGCATGTGCCCCGGAGGCGGTGTCAGTCGCGCCAGAGCAGCAGGACGGCGCGGTCGTCGTTGATGTCCCGGGCGACCGTCTCGATCAGCGCGGCCGCGGTGCCCGTGCCCGTACCGGGTCCGCAGCCGGGCACCAGCCGGTCCGCCTCCCCCATCAGCCGGTCCATGCCCTCCGCGAGGTCCCGGCCCGGGGCCTCGACCATGCCGTCGGTGCACAGCATCAGCACGTCGCCCCGGTTCAGCCGGCCGCGCACGCCGTCGAACTTGGCGCCGTCGTAGATCCCGAGCAGCGGACCCTCGGCCTGCTTGACCTCCCAGCGCCCCTCCCCGGCCAGCCGCTGCATGCCCGGCAGGTGCCCGGCCGAGAGCAGCTCGTACTCCCCGGTGTCCAGGTCCAGCACCAGGTGGACGGCGGTGGCGAAGCCCTCCTCCCAGGACTGGCGCAGCAGGTAGCCGTTGGCGGCGGGCAGGAAGTCGTGCGCGGGCAGCGAGCCGACCAGACCGCCGAAGGCGCCGGAGAGCAGCAGCGCGCGGGAGCCGGCGTCCATGCCCTTGCCGGAGACGTCCGCGAGGACCACCTCCAGCAGCCGCTGGCCGGGACCGGTGCGGGCGGCGACCACGAAGTCCCCGGAGAAGGACTGGCCGCCGGCCGGGCGCAGCGCCATGTCCGCGTGCCAGCCGTCCGGCAGCTCGGGCACCCGGCTCTGCACCCGCAGCCGCTCGCGCAGGTCGAACAGCATGGTGGAGCCGCCCCACCAGGGCACGCCGACCCGGGCCCGGAACTGGGCGAGCAGCAGGCCGCCGACCCCGGCGGCGCCGACCACCAGGGCCGCGCCCGGGGTCACGCCGTAGAGGTACGCGTCGGGGTTGTCGCTGGCGACCCGCTGGCCGGTGTGGATCACGGACTCGGAGGAGAGGCCGAGCGCGGCCAGCGCGTAGAGCACCACCAGGCTGCCGGGGCGCAGCAGCAGGGCGCCGGCCAGGATCGGCAGGACCAGGGAGGTGGGCGGGGCCCAGCCGGGGAACCAGATGTTGAGCAGGATCAGCAGCGGGACGAGCAGGGCGAGCGCACAGAGCACCGGCCAGTCGGCGGCGCCGCCGCGGAAGTAGTCCACACCGGCCGTGCGCAGCCTTCGGCGGACCCGGCGGACCCTCTTGCGCAACCGGGCCGTCACGGACTCGGACGCCGTGGCGGCGCCGGGCCTCGTCGCAGTCGTCTGGGGCGTTGTGCCCGGCGCTCTGCCAGCCATGGGGTCCGACCCTATCCACGGGCACGGCCCGGCGTCGACGGGCCGGGGGCGGGCGCGGGGGCCGGAGCGCGGGGCGCGGGGCGGGTTTCGGCCGATCGGCGGGGTTGCGGGCGCGCCGTCAGGAAGCGTACGCGGGTTGGGCGTACGAACCGTGCGGGCGGCGCGTGCGCCCCGCGTGCGGGGGTGTTCGCGCGCTGGGGCCTGTGGCCGATCCCACAGGCGGTCCGGGGCCGCTCCGGCCCGTCACACGACGGCCGGGCCCCGGACACGGCGGCGGCCGGTCGCACGGGAGCGTGCGGCCGGCCGCCGGGGCGGGTGGGTGGAGGGATCAGCCCTGCGGGTGGTGGGCCGGGATCGGCGGGAGCTCGCCGGTGGTCTCGTACTCGCTCAGCATCTCGATCCGGCGGGTGTGCCGGGGCTCGCCGCTGTACGGGGTCTTGAGGAAGACCTCGACGAACTCGGTGGCCTCCTCCAGCGTGTGCATGCGGCCGCCGATGGAGATCACGTTGGCGTTGTTGTGCTGACGGCCGAGCTCGGCGGTCTGCGCGCTCCAGGCCAGCGCGGCCCGGACGCCCTTGACCTTGTTGGCGGCGATCGCCTCGCCGTTGCCCGAGCCGCCGATCACGATGCCCAGGGCGTCCTCGTCGGCGGCAGTGCGCTCGGCGGCACGCAGGCAGAACGGCGGGTAGTCGTCCTCGGCGTCGTAGATGTGCGGCCCGCAGTCGACCGGCTCGTGGCCGGCCCCCTTGAGCCACTCCACGAGGTGGTTCTTCAGTTCGTATCCGGCATGGTCGGAGCCCAGGTACACGCGCATGCCATGAGTGTGGCACGCGCGTGCACCCGGGCCCGACAACGGGGGCGCCTGCCGGGTGGGTCGGCGGGGCGGCACGGCCGGGCGGATCAGCGCCGGCCGGGGTGGATCAGCGCCGGCCGAGCAGCTTCCAGGCCAGCGGCAGGGCGCCGGCGGCGAGGGCGGCCTTGAGGGCGTCGCCGACCAGGTACGGGTAGAGGCCGAGCTCGGCGGCACGGGCGAGCGACACGTGCAGCGACAGCGCGAGGTACGGGACGCCGACCGCGTAGATGGCGAGGCTGCCGAGGACCATGGTGACGGCGGTGTTGACCGGGGTGCGGTCGGCGCCGCGGCGGGCCAGCGCGCCGGTCAGGGCGGCGGCGAGGACGAAGCCGATCACGTAGCCGAAGGAGGCCGTCGCCCAGCCCGAGGTGCCCCCGGCGAACCAGGGCAGGCCCGCCATGCCGGCCAGCATGTAGAGCACGAGCGAGGCGACGCCGCGGCGGGCGCCGAGCGCGGTGCCGACCAGCAGGGCGGCGAAGGTCTGGCCGGTGACCGGCACCGGCGAGCCGGGGACGTTCACCGAGAGCTGGGCGGCCAGGCCGGTCAGCGCGGCGCCGCCGGCCACCAGGGCCAGGTCGCGGGTCTGGGCGCCGAGGCGGGTGGAGGCGGCGGGCAGCAGGTCGGCGAGGACGGCGCGGCGCGGTATCGGGGTGGTGGCAGTGGCCATCGGGGCTCCTCCGTGAGAGTCCAGGTGAGTGAACACCTGTGAACCTACGCGGTGATCCACTGGGCGAACGGCACGGTTTCGGACAAACCCCCGGCCACGGGCATTGTCGGAACCGGCCCGGAACAACTGCTGGTCACAGCATGATCACGGTAGGTTTCGGCGCGGTCCGCATGGTGGGCCCGAATCGAACATTCTTGGCATGGACAGTGGTGCCGCCGGATATTGGACAGCTCATGTCGCATACCGCACAGTCTGGAACCACCCCTATGGCCCCCACTTCCGCCCCTACGGCGACCGGGACCCCCGACGGAACCCAGCCGGCCACCGGCCCGGCGCCGGGTGGACAGCAGCTCTCCCACGGGCTGAAGCAGCGCCACCTGTCCATGATCGCCCTCGGTGGCGTGATCGGCGCCGGCCTCTTCGTCGGCTCCGGCGCCGGCATCGCGGCCGCCGGCCCGGCGATCATCCTGGCGTTCGCGCTCTCCGGCCTCCTGGTCATGCTGATCATGAGAATGCTCGGCGAGATGTCCGCCGCCCGCCCCGCCTCCGGCTCGTTCTCGGTGCACGCCGAGAAGGAGGTCGGCCCCTGGGCCGGGATCACGGCCGGCTGGATGTACTGGGTGATGCTCTGCTGCGGCGTCGCCGCCGAGGCCACCGCCGCCGGGAAGATCGTCAACGGCTGGATACCCGGCGTCTCCGCCTGGGCCTGGGTCGGCCTGTTCATGATCTTCTTCTGCGCCAGCAACCTCACCGCGGTGAAGAACTTCGGCGAGTTCGAGTTCTGGTTCGCCGCGATCAAGATCGCCGCGATCGTCGCCTTCCTGGTCCTCGGCGGGCTCGGCATCGCCGGCGTGATCGGCCCCGGCACCCCCGGCACGGCGAACCTGACCGGTCAGGGCGGCTTCCTGCCCAACGGCGTCGACGGACTGATCGTGGGCCTGCTCGCCTCGGTCTTCGCGTACGGCGGTCTGGAGACCGTCACCATCGCCGCCGCCGAGTCCGAGGACCCCAAGAAGAACGTCGCCAACGCCGTGCGCACCGCGGTGTGGCGGATCGCGATCTTCTACATCGGCTCGATGGCCCTGGTCGTCACCCTGGTCTCCTGGAAGGACCCGAAGGTCGTCGCCGACGGCCCGTACGTCACCGTGCTGAGCCACCTCGGCGTGCCCGCCGCCGGAACGATCATGCAGGTGGTGGTGCTGGTCGCGCTGCTGTCCGCGATGAACGCCAACATCTACGGCGCCTCCCGCATGGCGTACTCGCTGGTCGGCCGCGGCCAGGGCCCCAAGGCGCTGGCCAAGGTCAGCGGCGGGGTGCCGCGCAGGGCCGTGCTGATGTCCTGTCTGTTCGGCTTCGGCGCCGTGCTGGCGGCCAAGTTCTGGCCGGACACCGTGTTCACCTGGCTGATGAACACCACCGGCGTGGCGATCCTGGTGGTCTGGCTGTTCATCTGCGTCGTCCAGCTGCGGATGCGCCGCCGCCTGGAGCGCGAGGCGCCCGAGCTGCTCACCGTGAAGATGTGGGGCTACCCGTACCTGACCTGGATCGCGATGGCCGCCGTGGCCGGCATCCTCGCCCTGATGACCACCACCGAGGGCAACCGCGAGCAGCTGTACGCGGCCGGCGTGCTGGTCGCGGCGCTCACCGTCGCCGGGCTGCTCAAGCAGCGCCGGGACGCCGCCGCCCTGCGCTGACCTTCCCGACGCACGGCGAGGGCCCGGTACCGATCGGTGCCGGGCCCTGCCGCGTTTCCGGGGTCCTCGCGACTACTCGAAGGACGGGCCGGCCGTACGGGTGCGCTTGATCTCGTAGAAGCCGGGGGTGGAGGCCACCAGCAGGGTGCCGTCCCACAGCCGGGCCGCGGCCTCCCCCTTCGGGGCGGGGGTGACCACCGGGCCGAAGAAGGCCACCCGCTCGCCGTCCGCGCCCTCGACCGCGATCACCGGGGTGCCGACGTCCTCGCCGACCAGGGTGATGCCCTCCTTGTGCGAGGCGCGCAGGGCGTCGTCGTACTCCTCCGAGCCGGCCGCGTCGGCCAGCTCCGCGGGCAGGCCCGCGGCCACCAGGGCGGCCTCGATGGTCTCCCGGTTCTGCGGCAGGCCCTGGTTGTGGAAGCGCACGCCCAGCTCGGTGTAGAGCCGGCCGAGCACCTCCTGCCCGTGCTGCTCGGCGGCGGCGATGCAGACCCGCACCGCGCCCCAGGCGTTGTCCAGCAGCTCCCGGTAGTTCTCCGGGAGGTCCCGGTGCTCGTTGAGCACCGACAGGCTCATCACGTGCCAGTGCACGTCGACCGGACGCAGCTGCTGGACCTCGACCATCCAGCGGGAGGTCATCCACGCCCACGGGCAGGCCGGGTCGAACCAGAAGTCGGCGGTCTTGCGCTCAGTGGCAGTCGTCACTGGATGTGTCCTTCGTGAGGCGATCCGAGGCAGGGGGGAGTTCCACCCCCGAACCGCCAACGCCCGCCCGACGCCGCTGATTCCGGCGCCGACGCGGCGTCTGTGCAATGGTACTGACGGCACGGGGCGTGAAAGGATGGCCCCGCGCGGACACACCCCGCGCCGAGACCGCACCACCCACAGGCGCACCACCGTGCGAGCCGGACAAAGGAGTACCGCCGTGCCGGGCAAGAACCTCAGCCGCGACGAGGCTCAGCAGCGGGCCAGCATCCTGACCGTGGACGGCTACCACGTCCGGCTGGACGTGACCTCGGCCCCGGACCGGGCGGCCGGCACCTTCCGCTCCACCACCACCGTCACCTTCCGCTGCTCGCAGCCCGGTGCCGGCACCTTCCTCGACCTGCTCGCCCCCGCCGTCCGCTCGGTCACCCTCAACGGCCGCGCCCTCGACCCGGCCACCGCCTACGACGGCGCCCGGGTGCACGTCGACGGCCTGGCCGCCGAGAACGTGCTGACCGTCGAGGCCGACTGCGCCTACAGCCGCACCGGCGAGGGCCTGCACCGGTTCGTCGACCCGGTGGACGGCGAGACCTACCTCTACACCCACTACGAGCCGGCCGACGCCCGCCGGGTGTTCGCGAACTTCGAGCAGCCCGACCTGAAGGCGCCGTTCACCTTCACCGTGACCGCCCCGGCCGCCTGGGACGTGTGGTCCAACGCCCCGCACGAGAACGTCACCGCGCAGGACGCCACCACCCAGGACGCCGGCCGCACCTGGGAGTTCGCGCCGACCAAGCCGATCTCCACCTACCTCACCGCCGTCGTCGCCGGCCCGTACCACGTCGCCCGCGACCACTACCGCCGCGAGCTGGCCGACGGCACCGCGCTGGAGATCCCGCTCTCCGCGATGTGCCGCAAGTCGCTGGCCCCGTACTTCGACGCGGACGAGATCCTCGGCGTCACCAAGCTCGGACTCGACTTCTTCCACGAGGAGTTCGACTACCCGTACCCCTTCGGCAAGTACGACCAGGCCTTCGTCCCCGAGTACAACATCGGCGCGATGGAGAACCCCGGCTGCGTCACCTTCCGCGAGGAGTTCGTCTTCCGCTCGAAGGTCACCGACGCCGCGTACGAGGGCCGGGCCAACGTCATCCTGCACGAGATGGCGCACATGTGGTTCGGCGACCTGGTCACCATGCGCTGGTGGGACGACCTGTGGCTGAAGGAGTCCTTCGCCGACTTCATGGGCTCCTACGGCCTGATCGGCGCCCGCACCCGCTACTCCTCGGCCTGGGTCACCTTCGCCAACCAGCGCAAGGCCTGGGCCTACCGGCAGGACCAGTTCCCCACCACCCACCCGATCACGGCGGACATCCGGGACCTGGAGGACGCCAAGCTCAACTTCGACGGCATCACCTACGCCAAGGGCGCCTCCGTCCTCAAGCAGCTGGTCGCGTACGTCGGTTCCGAGGCCTTCTTCGAGGGCGCCCGCCGCTACTTCAAGCGCCACGCCTTCGGCAACACCGAGCTGGGCGACCTGCTGGAGGTGCTGGAGGAGACCAGCGGCCGCGACCTCAAGGCCTGGGCCGCCGCCTGGCTCCAGACCTCCGGCGTCAACGCGCTCACCCCGCAGGTCACCACCGACGCCGAGGGCCGGATCACCGAGCTGGCGGTGCTCCAGGACACCGCGAACGATCCTGCGACTCCGTCGCGCGGCGTGCTGCGCCCGCACCGGATCGCGGTCGGCCTGTACGACCGGGACGCCGACGGCGCGCTGGTGCGCACCGGACGGATCGAACTGGACGTCACCGGCACCCGGACCGTCGTCGCCGAGGCGGTCGGCCTGCCCCGCCCGGCGCTGGTGCTGCTCAACGACGACGACCTGACCTACTGCAAGATCCGCTTCGACGAGGAGTCGCTGGAGAACCTGCGCGGCGGCCTCGGCGACATCCGCGACGAGCTGGCCCGGGCGCTGACCTGGTCCGCGGTCTGGAACCTCACCCGGGACGGCCTGATGCCGGCCCGCGACTACGTCGCCCTGGTGCTGCGGTTCGCCGGCCAGGAGGGCAACATCGGCGTGCTCCAGTCGCTGCACTCCCAGGCCAAGACCGCCGTCGACCTGTACGCGGACCCGGCCTGGCGCGGCGAGGGCGGCCGGCTGCTCGCCGACGGCGCCCTGCGCGAGCTGCGCGAGGCCGTCCCCGGCAGCGACCACCAGCTGGCCTGGGCCCGGTTCCTCGCCCAGACCGCGGGCGGCGCCGAGCACCTCGGCCTGGTCCGCGGCCTGCTGTCCGGCAGCGCCCGGATCGACGGGCTGGAGGTCGACCAGGACCTGCGCTGGTCGCTCTGGCTGGCGCTGGCCGCGTCCGGCCAGGCCACCGACGAGGAGCTGGACGCCGAGCTGGCCGCTGACAACACCGCGAGCGGCAAGCGGCACCACACCCAGTGCCTGGCCGCCCGGCCCACCGCGGAGGCCAAGGCCGCCGCCTGGTCGGCCGTGATCGACTCGGACGAGCTGCCGAGCGCCCTGGTCGAGGCCAACACCGCGGGCTTCTCGATCCCCTCCCAGCGCGACCTGACCGCCCTCTACGCGGCGCCGTACTTCAAGCTGCTGGAACGGGTCTGGGCCGACCGGACCATCGAGATCGCGATGCGGATCGTCGGCGGCCTCTTCCCGATCGCCCAGACCGGCGAGCCGACCCTGGCCGAGGCCGACGCCTGGCTGTCCGGGCACCCGCAGGCCGCTCCGGCGCTGCGCCGCCTGGTGCTGGAGCGCCGCGACGACCTGGCCCGCGCGCTGCGGGCGCAGGCCTGCGACCGGGCCTGACGGTCGCTCCGGGGGCCCGCCGCGGGTGTTTCCGCGGCGGGCCCCCGTGGTGCGGGAGGCCCCGTGGTGCGGGAGGCCCCGTCGTGCGGGACGCTCGTGGTTCGGGACGGGGAAGCCGTCAGTCGCGGCGCAGGCCGCGGTCCAGCGCGGCGATCGCGCTGCCCTGGGCGTCGTCGCCGTCCAGCGACCAGACCATCACCCCGCCCAGGTCGTTCCAGCGCGTGTACCGCGCCTTCTGGGTGAGCACCTCGGCGGTGTCGTAGCTGTAGAAGGTCGTGCCGTCGTACTTCCAGGACGCGCCGTGGTCGCGGTCCAGGTAGACCTTGCCCGGCAGCGCGTTGATCTCCTGGTACGAGTGGTCGGGCGCCGCCCCGGTGGCGCTCTGGAAGAGGCCGCCGCGCTTGCCGGGGGCGACGCCGGTCCAGCCGTGGCCGTACAGCGGGGCGCCGAGGACGAGCTGCTCGGAGGGCATCCCGCGCTCCTGGTAGTGCGTCACGGCGGTGTCGGCGCTGCGCCGGCGCGGGTCCGGGTCGGTCGGGTCGGAGTACAGGTTGGCCTGGTGGTTGGCCGGGCCCTTGCCCTCCCACGGGCCGTGCAGGTCGTAGGTCATGACGTTCAGCCAGTCCACCGACTCGCTGAGCCGGGGCAGTTCGAGCCGGTCGGCGACGGTCTCGTTGGCGGCCACGGCGGCGGTCAGCAGGTAGTGCTTGCCCTTCTTGCCGCTCAGGGCGTCCAGCTGGTCGCGGAACTCCTGCATCAGCAGGGTGAAGTTGCGGCCGTCCTCGGGGCGGACCACGTTGCCCGCGTCCCCGCCGCCGCCCGGGTACTCCCAGTCGATGTCGATGCCGTCGAAGACGCCCGCGGCCGCACCCTTGCCGCCCTCCGGGGAGTCGGCCAGGACCGGCACGTCGCCCTTGACGTAGAGGTCGATGCAGGAGGAGACGAACTTCTTGCGGGCCTCGTCGGTGGCGGCCGCGTCGGAGAAGTACTTGGACCAGGACCAGCCGCCCAGCGAGATGACGGTGCGCAGCTGGGGGTTCTTCGCCTTGAGCTTGCGCAGCTGGTTGAAGTGGCCCTTCAGCTTCTGGCCCGGGGAGTCGGCCACGCCGTCCACCGACTCGGCCGCGGAGAAGGAGCGCTGGTAGTCGTTGCGGGCGTCACCCTGCCCGGCCTCGTTGCTCTCGAAGCAGGTGCCCTCGGCGGAGACGTTGCCGAAGGCGTAGTTGATGACGGTGAGCTTGGCGGCCTGGCCGGACTCCTGCACCCGCTTGGCGGAGCTGTCGGCGCCCCACTGGGTGAAGTAGCCGACCCGCTGGCCCTTCAGCTTCGGGCCGTGCCGCCCGTCGGCGGCGGAGGCGGTGGCGGGGGCGGCGAGCAGCGCGGCGACGGTGGCGGCGGCGAGCAGGGCTGAGGCGCGAGTGGGCATACCGGACCTGTTCTCTGAAGCGACGTCAAATGGTCTGGACCAGATGAGAGAGAGGTTTAGTCCATCTGCCGTTCACCGCACAAGGGGACGGGCCCGGTCGGTGCACCATGCAAAAGGTGCGATGGCCGAAAAGGTCCGGCGGGCGGAGGTGCGGCACGAAGAAGGTGCGGCACGAAGAAGGAGGGGCCGGACCGCGATGTGCGGTCCGGCCCCTCCTCAGGCCTGTGCCGGGACTCAGCCGATCAGCGAGCGCAGCACGTACTGCAGGATGCCGCCGTTGCGGTAGTAGTCCGCCTCACCGGGGGTGTCGATGCGGACGACCGCGTCGAACTCCTTGTCGCCCGCCTTGACCTTGACGGTCTTCGGGGTGCGGCCCTCGTTGAGCTCGGTCACGCCGGTGATGGAGAAGGTCTCCTCGCCGGTCAGGCCGAGGGAGTCGGCGTTCTCGCCCTCCGGGAACTGCAGCGGCAGGACGCCCATGCCGATCAGGTTCGAGCGGTGGATGCGCTCGTACGACTCGGCGATGACGGCCTTGACACCCAGCAGCGCGGTGCCCTTGGCGGCCCAGTCGCGGGACGAGCCGGAGCCGTACTCCTTGCCGGCCAGGACGACCAGCGGGACGCCGGCGGCCTGGTAGTTCTGCGAGGCGTCGTAGATGAACGACACCGGCGCGTCGGCCTGGGTGAAGTCGCGGGTGTAGCCGCCCTCGGTGCCCGGCGCGATCTGGTTGCGCAGGCGGATGTTGGCGAAGGTGCCGCGGATCATCACCTCGTGGTTGCCACGACGGGAACCGTAGGAGTTGAAGTCGCGCTTCTCGACACCGTTGGCGGTCAGGTACTGCGCCGCCGGGGTGCCCGGCTTGATGTTGCCGGCCGGGGAGATGTGGTCGGTGGTGACCGAGTCGCCCAGCTTGGCCAGGACGCGGGCGCCGGCGATGTCGGTCACCGGGCTCGGGGTCTTGGCCATGCCCTCGAAGTACGGGGGCTTGCGGACGTAGGTGGACTCGGCGTCCCACTCGAAGGTGTCGCCGGTCGGGACCGGGAGCGACTGCCAGCGGTGGTCACCGGCGAAGACGTCCTGGTAGCCCTTGTCGAACATGGCCTCGTCGATGGAGCCGGCGACGGTGTCGGCGACCTCCTGCTCGGACGGCCAGATGTCGGCGAGGAAGACGTCGTTGCCGTCGGCGTCCTGGCCCAGGGCGTCCTTGGTGATGTCGACGTTCATGTTGCCGGCGAGGGCGTAGGCGACCACCAGCGGCGGGGAGGCCAGGTAGTTCATCTTGACGTCGGGGTTGATCCGGCCCTCGAAGTTGCGGTTGCCGGAGAGCACCGAGACGACCGCGAGGTCGGACTCGTTGACGGCGGCCGAGACCTCCTCGGGCAGCGGGCCCGAGTTGCCGATGCAGGTGACGCAGCCGTAACCGACCAGGTTGAAGCCCAGCTTCTCCATGTACGGGAGCAGGCCGGCCTTCTCGTAGTAGTCCATGACGACCTTGGAGCCGGGCGCCAGGGTGGTCTTGACCCAGGGCTTGACGTGCAGGCCCTTCTCCACGGCCTTCTTCGCCAGCAGGGCGGCGCCCAGCATGACGGAGGGGTTGGAGGTGTTGGTGCAGGAGGTGATCGAGGCGATCACGACCGCGCCGTTGTCGATCGCGTAGGACGAGCCGTCGGGGGCGGTGACGGCGGTCGGCTTCGAGGCCTCGGCGGAGTAGGTCGGCAGCGCCTCGGCGAACTTCTCGGCGGCCTCGGCCAGGATCACGCGGTCCTGCGGGCGCTTCGGGCCGGAGATCGACGGGACGACGGTGGAGACGTCCAGCTCCAGGTACTCGGAGTAGACCGGCTCGTGCGCCGGGTTGTGCCAGAGACCCTGCTCCTTGGCGTACGCCTCGACCAGGGCGAGCTGCTGCTCGTCGCGGCCGGTGAGCTTCAGGTAGTTGATGGTCTCGGCGTCGATCGGGAAGATCGCGCAGGTCGAGCCGAACTCCGGCGACATGTTGCCGATGGTGGCGCGGTTGGCCAGCGGGATGGAGCCGATGCCGTCGCCGTAGAACTCGACGAACTTGCCGACCACACCGTGCTTGCGCAGCATCTCGGTGATGGTGAGCACCAGGTCGGTGGCAGTGGTGCCGGCCGGCAGCTCGCCGGTCAGCTTGAAGCCGACGACGCGCGGGATCAGCATGGAGACCGGCTGGCCGAGCATGGCCGCCTCGGCCTCGATGCCGCCGACGCCCCAGCCCAGCACGCCCAGGCCGTTGACCATGGTGGTGTGCGAGTCGGTGCCGACGCAGGTGTCCGGGTAGGCCTGGCCGCCGCGGACCATGACGGTGCGGGCCAGGTGCTCGATGTTCACCTGGTGGACGATGCCGGTGCCCGGCGGGACGACCTTGAACTCGTCGAAGGCGGTCTGGCCCCAGCGCAGGAACTGGTAGCGCTCCTTGTTGCGGCCGTACTCGATCTCGACGTTCTGGGTGAACGCGTCCTTGGTGCCGAACTTGTCGGCGATGACGGAGTGGTCGATGACCAGCTCGGCCGGGGCCAGCGGGTTGATCTTGGCCGGGTCGCCGCCCAGCTCCTTGACGGCCTCGCGCATGGTGGCGAGGTCGACCACGCACGGCACACCGGTGAAGTCCTGCATGATCACGCGGGCCGGGGTGAACTGGATCTCCTGGCTCGGCTGGGCGTTCTCGTCCCAGTTGCCGAGGGCGCGGATGTGGTCGGCGGTGATGTTCGCGCCGTCCTCCGTGCGGAGCAGGTTCTCCAGCAGCACCTTGAGGCTGTACGGCAGCCGCTCGGAACCCTCGACGGCGGAGAGCTTGAAGATCTCGTACGACTCGTCGCCCACCTGCAGCGAGCTGCGGGCGTCGAAGCTGTTCGCGGACACGACTGACTCCTTCTGGGTGCTTCGTGCGGTATCCGGCCGTCACGCGGTGGTAAGGTCAGCCTTACTTAGGCCCACCTCGCCCGCATCGCCGGCGAGCGCCTCTCGGCAAGTATCTTGATGTCGAGATATATCGTAAGGGGCAGTTATCTCGATGTCGAGATAAACCATAGTGCATGCCGTGCCTCACCGGTCGTCCGGGCCGCGCCGCTTGCGCTCCAGCCTGATCAGCCAGACCGCACCCGCCACGACGGCCGCCGCCATCAGCAGCACCACCACAAGCTCACCACCGGAACCGCCGGTCGGCGAGGGGGCGATGTCGGCCAGGATGTCGGCCCGCAGGATCGTCCTCACTCTTCCTCCTCCGTTCGCGCCCGGTTCGCTCCCGGGCCCAGAACCAGCATCAACAGCACCGGGAACTCCAGATAGGCGTGGTAACTCGCCAGCGCGGCGTACACCGACCGGCCCTGGGCGTAGTCCACGGCGAACAACACCGCCAACAGCACCCCCGGAGCCGCGCCCAGCCCCCAGGCCCGCGCCCCGCGCAGAGCCGGCACCCGGGCCTCGAAGCGCTCCGCCGCCTCCGGCGCGTACCGCGGCAGGAACCAGACCCAGACCACGTAGTGCATCGACTGGAGGAAGGCGAACACCGCCAGGAAGCGCAGGCCCGCCTGCGGCGTCAGGAGGGCCGGCGGGGTGTACGCGGCCGCCAGCCGGTCCGTCCAGCCGCCCGGGCGCTGGGACAGCAGCCCGTCCAGCAGACCGCTCAGCAGCAGGGCCGGCACCAGCAGCACCCAGGCCGACTGCAGTGCCAGGAACGCCGCGCGGCCCCGCGCCAGCCGGCGCGACCACTCGGCCAGGAACAGCAGCGGCACCACGTTGTGCAGATGGGCCAGCACCACGAAGTGGTACGCCGGGAACGCCAGCGAGGCCGCCCCGGCCACCGCCAGCAGCGCCGCGGCCACCGCCAGCAGCCGGGGGCGGCCGCGCAGCCCGTACCGGCAGGCCGCCGCCAGCAGGCCGTAGGCGAGCAGGATCTCCGCCGACTGGGCGGCCCGGGAGGGCGGCAGCAGGCGGCACAGCACGATGCCGGTCACCAGCGCCAGCAGCAGCCGCAGCAGTGGGCCGGTCAGCACGGTGGCGAAGCGGCCGGCCACGTAGCGCAGCTCCAGCACGTTGTGCAGCAGGCCGAAGGCGGCCAGGCCCAGCACGGCCAGGCCGGTCGGCGCCCGCAGGGCCAGTGCCAGGGCGAGAACGGCCGACAGGGCGAAGCCCGCGAACGGCGCGGCGCCCAGCCGGGCGGCCGGGCCAGGCGCGGGCCAGGCGGTGCCGGGGCGCGCGGTCGGGGACGCGCTCGTGGCCGGGGGCACGCTCGTGGCCGGGGGCACGCTCGCGCCCGCGGTCGTGCCCGTGCTCGTGGTCGCCATGCTCCCCCTCCCCGTGGCACGATCCCCGCCGTGCGCTACCCGGTGGCCCTCGCCCTCACCCTGCTGACCGAGACGCCCGTCTACACGGCCGCCCTCGTACGCGTGGGGCGGGTCCGACCCGGGCGGGCGGCCGCGGCCGCCGTCCTGGTCAACCTGGTGACGCACCCGCTGCTCTGGTGGACCCTCCGGCACTGGACCGACGGGCCGGCGGCAGCGTACTGGACGGGCTTCGCGCTCGGCGAGGCGGCGGTCTGCGCCGTCGAGGCGCTGCTGCTGGGACCGCTCGCCGGGCTCCGCCCGCGCGACCCGCTGCCCTGGCTCGCCGCCTGCACCGCCAACGCCGCCTCGCTGCTGGCCGGGCTGCTGATCGGGCTCCGGGGCGGGTTCTGACCGGGCTTCGAACGGGCTCCCGATGGCAGGCGCGCGGCCCACCACGTCACGGCCGGGAGGGGACGACAGGGATCCCGAGGACGGGCCCGAGGGCCGCCCCGGTACCGTGGCCGGTGAGTTCGACGTGCGGAGACGGGCAGGGGCCGACAGATGATCGTGGTGGACGCATCCGCGCTGGTGCTGGCGCTCGCCGACCAGGGCCCGCGCGGGATCCGGGCCCGCGCGGAACTCGCGGCCGGCGGCGAGTGGGTGGCACCCGAGCACATCGTCATCGAGGTGATGCAGTCGCTGCGCGGGCTCTACCTGGCCAAGGAGCTGACCGCCGAGCGGGTCGCCGAACTCACCGGGGAACTCGCGGCGGTGACGATCCGCAAGGTCGAGGTGGCGCCGCTGCTCGGCCGGATCTGGGAGCTCAAGGACAACCTCACCCCGGACGACGCCGCGTACGTCGCGGTCGCCGAGCGGTACGGCGTGCCGCTGGTCACCGCCGACCTGCGGCTGATGCGGGCCAGCGGGCCGCGCTGCGAGATCCGGGGGATCCGGCGGGACTGAGCCGCCACCGGCGGGTGTCCTCGGAGCCCCCGCCGCGTTAGCAGGGCGACCCCCGCCCCGCCCGTGGAAGGCCCCGCCCCGATGACCGCTCCGCTCGCCGCCGCCCTGCTGCCGCTGGCCCTGCTCGCCCCCGCCGCCTCGCCGGCCTCCGTCGTCGAGGCCGACTTCGACCCGGCCACCGCCTTCGTCCCGCCGGCCGCGATCAGCTACGCGAACGACCTGGTGCCGTACGGCTCGCACGTTCGGATCGTCACCGACCACGCGATGCCCGGGCGGACGGTGCTCACCCTGACGGCCTCCGGGCTCGCCCCCGACCACGAGTTCCCGGTGCACCTGCACACCGGCGGCTGCGGGGCCGACCCGGCCTCCTCCGGACCGCACTACCAGGACGAGGTCGACCCGGTGCAGCCGTCCGTCGACCCGGTGTACGCCAACGAGCGGAACGAGCTGCGGCTGACCCTGCGCACCGACCGGTGGGGCGCCGGCAGTGCCACCACCGCGGTGGCCTGGCAGCCGCGGCCGGGCGAGGCACGCTCGCTGGTGCTGCACGCGGGCACCCCGGCCGGCCCGCACGCGGCCGGCGACCGGGTGGCCTGCGTCAAGCTGGACGGCTGAATCGGGCGGTCGGTGACGGTCGGGGCGGTCGGTCCGGTCAGGGCCGCCGGGCCGGTCAGGAGCCGAGGGTGGCGACCAGCACCGCCTTGATGGTGTGCAGCCGGTTCTCGGCCTGGTCGAACACGATGGAGTGCGCGGACTCGAACAGCTCGTCGGTGCACTCCAGCTCGGCCATGCCGGTCGCCTCGTACATCTGCCGCCCGACCACCGTGCCGAGGTCGTGGAAGGCGGGCAGGCAGTGCAGGAACTTCACGTCCGGGTTGCCGGTGGCCCGGACGGTGTCCATGGAGACCTGGTACGGCTTGAGCAACCCGATCCGCTCGGCCCAGACCTCCTTGGGCTCGCCCATCGAGACCCAGACGTCGGTGTAGAGGAAGTCCGCACCGGCCACGCCCTCGGCCACGTCCTCGGTCAGCGTGATCCGGGCGCCGGTCGTCCCGGCCAGGGCCCGAGCCGACTTCTGCACCTCCTCGGTCGGCCAGAGCGCGCGCGGGGCGACGATCCGGATGTCCATGCCGAGCAGGGCGCCGGTGACCAGCAGCGAGTTGCCCATGTTGGAGCGGGCGTCACCGAGGTAGGCGAGGGCGACCTCGGACAGCGGCTTGGCGGTGTGCTCGGTGACGGTGAGCACGTCGGCCAGCATCTGGGTGGGGTGCCACTCGTCGGTCAGGCCGTTCCAGACCGGGACTCCGGCGTACTCGGCCAGCTCCTCGACGATCTCCTGGCCGTGGCCGCGGTACTCGATGCCGTCGAACATCCGGCCGAGCACCCGGGCGGTGTCCTTGATGGACTCCTTGTGGCCGATCTGCGAGCCCGTGGGGTCCAGGTAGGTGGTGGTGGCGCCCTGGTCGTGGGCGGCGACCTCGAAGGCGCAGCGGGTGCGGGTGGAGGTCTTCTCGAAGATCAGCGCGATGTTCCTGCCGCGCAGCCGGGGCTGTTCGGTGCCCGCGTACTTCGCCGCCTTGAGCGTGGCGGCGAGGTCCACCAGGAAGCGGAACTCCTGGGGCGTGAAGTCGAGCTCCTTGAGGAAGTGCCTGTTCCGGAGGTTGAAGGCCATGCCGGGCTCCTGGGGTGACGGGACTGCGGGAAAGCGGCAAGTGTATACGACACTCGGAATTTCTATACAGAAGCGGTGCCGAGGAGGAGGAGAGCCCACGGGGACTCCCCTCCTTCGGCGGCGGTTGTCACCGCCGCCACGGCCGTCTCACCCCGCCTCGACCGTCACAGCCGTCACAGCCGCGGGTCGACCGGCTCCGACTCCAGTGCGAGCACCGCGAAGACCGGCTCGTGCACCCGCCACAGCGGCTCCCCCGCCGCCAGCCGGTCCAGCGCCTCCAGGCCCAGCGCGTACTCGCGCAGCGCCAGCGAGCGCTTGTGGCCCAGCGCGCGCAGGCGCAGCCGGTCGAGGTGCTCGGTGTAGTCCGGACCGTAGATGATCCGCAGGTACTCCCGGCCGCGCACCTTCACCCCGGGCTGCACCAGGCCGCCCGGCCGGCCCTCGCCCCGCGCGGTGCGCACCAGCGAGGCCAGCGGCTTGACCACCATGCCCTCGCCGCCCGCCGTGGTCAGCTCCTCCCACCAGGCGGTGGCGGCGGCCATCGAGGCCTCGTCCTCGGTGTCCACCAGGATCCGGCGGGTGCGGTGCAGCACCGGCTCCTTCCGGTGCTCCGGGGTCTCCGCGGTGGCGACGGGGTGCGGCGCGTCGGGCGCGTCGGGGGCGTCGGGGGCGTCGGGGGCTTCGGCGGCCACCAGGCGGTCGATCCAGGCCAGGTGTTCGTCGTGCGGGCGCACCGCGAGGTTCGCCCCCTCGGCCGCCAGCAGCTGGAACGGCGCGAGCCGGATGCCCGACAGGCCCTCGGTCGGCCAGCAGTAGCGCCGGTACGCCTCGGTGAACGCCCGCGCGTCGGCCGCGCGCTGCCGCTGGCGGGCGGTCAGGCCGGCCAGGTCCAGGCCGCGCCCGGCCGCCCGCTCCAGCGCGGACAGCACCTCCGGCAGGGCGGCGCCCGCCGCCGCGCCGACCGCCGCGTACTGGCGGCGCAGCAGCTCCACCGCTTTCAGCGACCAGGGCATCAGCTCGGCGTCCAGCAGCAGCCAGTCGCTGGCCAGCTCCTCGAACAGCCCGGATCGCTCGGCGGCGGCCCGGACCCGGTCGAGCACGGCGCCGGTCAGCTCCTCGTCGGCGAGGAAGGCACGGCCGGTCCGGGTCCAGATCGCGCCGGGTCCGGCCACGCCGAAGCGGCGCTCCAGTGCGGCCCCGTCCCGGGCGACCAGCAGCACCGCGCGCGAGCCCATGTGCTTCTCCTCGCAGACCAGGTGCCGCACGCCGTCCGCCCGGTAGCCGAGGAAGGCCTCCTCCGGGTGCTCCAGGTAGCCGTCCCGGCGGGAGGTCGCGCTCGGCGCCATCGTCGGCGGCAGGTAGGCGAGCAGCCGCGGGTCCAGCGCGAAGCGGCTCATCACCTCCAGCGCGGCGGCCGCGTTCTCCTCGCGGACGGCCACCCGCCCGTGCAGCCCGGTCTCGACGATCCGGCGCCCCGCCACGTCGGCGAGGTCCAGCGGACGGCCCTCGCGGGCGCCCGGCGCGTCGGTGATCAGCGGGCGCACCGGGGCGTACCACTCGCGCTCGGCCTCGACGCTCACCAGCTCGCGTTCCGGGTAGCGCAGCGCGGTCAGACTGCCGCCGAAGACGCAGCCGGTGTCCAGGCAGACGGTGTTGTTGACGAAGCTCGCGGCCGGCACCGGGGTGTGGCCGTAGACCACCAGCGCCCGGCCCCGGTACTCCTCCGCCCACGGGTAGCGCACCGGCAGGCCGTACTCGTCGGTCTCGCCGGTGGTCTCCCCGTACAGCGCGTGCGAGCGGACCCGGCCGGAGTTGCGGCCGTGGAACCGCTCCGGCAGCCCGGCGTGGCAGACCACCAGGGCACCGCCGTCCAGCAGGTAGTGGCTGACCAGGCCGCGCATGAACGCGCGGGCCTCGGCCCGGAACTCCTCGCTCTCCCCGGCCAGCTGTTCCAGTGACTCCTGGAGGCCGTAGGCGACGTTGACCTTCTTGCCGTCCAGTGCCCGGCCGAGCTTGTTCTCGTGGTTGCCCGGCACGCAGAGCGCGTGGCCGGCCGCCACCATGCCCATCACCAGGCGCAGCACGCCCGGGGTGTCGGGGCCGCGGTCGACCAGGTCGCCGACGAACACGGCGGTGCGGCCCGCGGGGTGCGCGGCGTCCACCGGTCGGCCCCCGGCATCCCGGGTGAGGGCGTAGCCGAGCCGGGTCAGCAGGGTCTCCAGCTCGGAGCGGCAGCCGTGGATGTCCCCGACGATGTCGAACGGGCCGGTGAGGTGGCGCAGGTCGTTGTAGCGCTTCTCCAGCTCGATCCCGGCCGTCGCCACCTCGGCCTCGCCGCGCAGGACGTGCACCTTGCGGAAGCCCTCGCGCTCCAGGCCCCGGAGGGAACGGCGCAGCTCGCGGTGCTGGCGGGGGATCACGTGGGCCGGCAGCCGGCGGTCCGGGCGGGAGCGGTTGCGCTCGGCGCACACCCCCGGCGGGACGTCCAGGACGATCGCGATCGGCAGCACGTCGTGCTCGCGGGCGATCGCGACCAGCTGACGGCGGGCCTCGGGCTGCACGTTGGTGGCGTCCACGACGGTCAGCCGGCCGGCCGCCAGGCGCTTGCCGACGATGTAGTGCAGGAGGTCGAAGGCCTCGGCGGAGGCGGACTGGTCGTTCTCGTCGTCGGCGACCAGGCCGCGGCAGAAGTCGGAGGAGACCACCTGGGTGGGCAGGAAGTGGCGGCGGGCGAAGGTGGACTTGCCCGCGCCGCTGGTGCCGATCAGGACGACGAGGGAGACGTCGGTGACGGGGAGGCGGCGAGGGGTGGCACTCTCCGCGCTGTCCTGGTCCTGGTCCTGGTCCTGGTCCTGGTCCTGGTCCTGGTTCTCGTTCTGGTTCTGGTCCTGGTTCTGGTCCTGGTCCTGGTCGTCGCCAGGGGTGGGGGTGCCGGTCGGGTCATCGGTCATCGGGGCTCGCCTCCTTCTCCTTCGGGCGTCGTGGCCGCGGCGGGCGCGGGCATCGTCTCGGGCGTCGTGGCCGTGGCGGGTCCGGTGGCCGCGGCGGGTCCGGTGGCCGTGGCGGGCGAGGCGGTCGTGGTGAACAGGGCCAGCTGGGTCGGGGCGCCGACCTCCTCGTCCTCCGGGCCGACCGGGCGCAGCTCCACGGTGTAGCCGTACGCGGCGGCGACCTTCCCGGCCCAGGCGCGGAACTCGGTCCGGGACCACTCGAAGCGGTGGTCGGCGTGCCGGACGGCTCCCGCCGGCAGGCTCTCCCAGCGGACGTTGTACTCGGCGTTCGGCGTGGTGACCACGACCGTCCTCGGCCGGGCGGCGCCGAACACCGCGTACTCCAGCGCGGGCAGTCGCGGCAGGTCCAGGTGCTCGATCACCTCGCACAGCACCGCCGCGTCGAAGCCCTTGAGCCGGGCGTCGGTGTAGGTGAGCGCTCCCTGGGCCAGGGTCACCCGGGCCGCCTGACGCTCCGACAACCGCTCCAGGCCCAGCTTACGACTCGCCGCCCGCAGCGCCCGGGCGGAGACGTCCACGCCGAGGATCCCGGTGAACCGGGCGTCCTTGAGCAGCTCGCCGATCAACTCGCCCTGGCCGCAGCCGAGATCGGCGATACGGGCGGCGCCGTTCTCGCGCAGCACGGTGAGGATCGCGGCGCGGCGCTGCTCGGCGAGGGAGGGCTGCCTGGGCTCCGGCCGCTCCCCGGTCGCGCCTTCGGCCCCATCCCCGGCCTCCTCCTCGGGCCGGTCGTCGACCGCGTTGTCGATCTCCTCGACCTCGCGGTCGTCGGCCTCCGCCAGCCGGGCCAGCTCCAGGCGCTCCATCGCGGCCCGGGTCAGCGACCAGCGCCGGGCCAGGTAGCGGCGGGTGATCAGGGCGCGCTCCGGGTGGGCCGCCAGCCAGCCCTGACCGGCGGCGAGCAGCTTGTCCACCTCGTCCGGGGCGACCCAGTAGTGCTTGGCACCGTCCAGCACCGGCAGCAGCACGTACAGCTGGTGGAGCGCGTCGGCGAGCCGCACCGCCCCGGAGGAGAGCGCGATCCGCACGTAGCGGGACTCGCCCCACTCGGGGAACGACTCGTCCAGCGGGATCGCCGTCGCCTCGACCTGCCAGCCCAGCGGTTCGAACAGCCGGACCACCAGGGCCGGGCCGCCACCGTCACCTGTGCCGTTGGCGGGCACGGCGGGCAGTTCGATCCGCAGCGGGCGGGCCCGCCCGGGCAGTTCGGGGCGGGCCGGGCAGGCACCCTTCATCGCGGACCGGAACACCGTCCGCAGCGCCACCGCGAGCAGCGAGGACGCGGCGTACGGGCGATCGTTGACGTACTGGGAGAGCGCGAAATCGGGCGAACCGCCGCGCCCCCTTCCGTCGCCCCGGCCCTTGCGGACCAGTGCGACCGGGTCGATGTCCAGCAGCAGCGCCGCCGTGCAGACCTCGTCCCCCGCCTCGGGGTAGAAGACGTGGGCCTCGCCGTGCGACGTGGTGAACCGCTGGACCTTGTCGGGGTGCTTGTGCAGCAGGAACCCGAGGTCCGTGGCCGGGTCCGCGGCGCTGCCGGTGGTGGAGATCGACATGAACACCCGCTGAAGTATTGCCCAGCGCCGGCGCTGCGAGCACGGGGTTTTCCCGCCCCTCGGGCCGCCGACCAGCACGTCCGAACGGCGCGTCCGCCCGGTGGGCGTGTTCGGCAGCGGGGCTCCGCATTGGTTAACGTGCACGGTGTGACTGCTGAATCCACCTCGCTCGAATCCACCTCCGCGGCGAACGGCGCCGTGGCCGCCGGTCTGGCCACCATCGCCGCCGACGGCACCGTCCTCGACACCTGGTTCCCCGCCCCCGCGCTGACCGCCGAGCCCGGCCCGGCCGGCACCGTCCGCCTGACCGCCGAGCAGGCCGAGGCCGAGCTCGGCGCCGGCGCGGCCGAGGCGCTGCGCGCCGACGCGCGCCGTGGCGTCGAGGTGGTCGCCGTGCGCACCACCATCGCCTCTCTGGACGAGAAGCCGCTCGACACCCACGACGTGTACCTGCGTCTGCACCTGCTCAGCCACCGTCTGGTGAAGCCGCACGGCCAGAACCTGGACGGCGTCTTCGGCCTGCTGGCCAACGTCGCGTGGACCAGCATCGGCCCCGTCCCGGTGGACAAGGTCGAGCAGGCCCGCCTGGCCGTGCGCGCCCAGGGCGGCCAGCTGGCCGTGTACGGGATCGACAAGTTCCCGCGGATGACCGACTACGTCGCCCCGACCGGTGTGCGCATCGCCCACGCCGACCGCGTCCGGCTCGGCGCGCACCTGGCCGTCGGCACCACCGTGATGCACGAGGGCTTCGTCAACTTCAACGCCGGCACCCTGGGCACCTCCATGGTCGAGGGCCGGATCAGCGCGGGCGTCGTCGTCGGCGACCACAGCGACATCGGTGGCGGCGCCTCGATCATGGGCACCCTGTCCGGCGGCGGCAAGCAGGTCGTCTCGGTCGGAGAGCGCTGCCTGCTCGGCGCCAACGCGGGCATCGGCATCTCGCTCGGCAGCGACTGCGTGGTCGAGGCCGGCCTGTACGTGACCGCCGGGACCCGGGTCACCACCCCGGACGGCACGGTGGCCAAGGCCGTCGAGCTGTCCGGCCAGGACAACCTGCTGTTCCGCCGCAACTCGCAGAGCGGCGCGGTCGAGGTCATCGCCCGCTCCGGCTCCTGGGGCGGCCTGAACGCCGACCTGCACGCCCACAACTGACCTGCGGGCAGTGGTCGTTGGGGTCCGGCGCCGCGCGCTGCCGGGCCCCTTTCGCCATCCGGCCCCTCCTTCCGCATCCCGTTCTCCGTTCCTCTCACCGCCTCCTCAGGAACTCCTGAGGACCACCAGCCGCTGGGTCGCCCTGGTCATCGCGACGTAGCGGTCGACCGCTCCCTCGACGCCCCCGCCGAACGCCTCCGGATCGACCAGGACGACCAGGTCGAACTCGAGCCCCTTGGACAGCTCCGGGGTCAGCGACCGGACCCGCGGCCGCGCCTCGAAGCCGGGCAGGCCGATCACACAGGCGATCCCCTCGTCGTGCTCGGCCAGCCAGCCGTCCAGGACGGCGTCCAGCTCCGCCAGCGACCCGTGCACGACGGGGATTCCGCTGCTGCGGACGGAGGTCGGCACATTGGCGTCCGGCAGTGCGGCCCGGATCGCGGGCTCGGCCTCGGCCATGACCTCCTCCGGCGTCCGGTAGTTGATGCTCAGCGAGGCCACCGTCGTCCGGTCGAGCCCGATCCGCTCCAGCCGTTCCGGCCAGGACTCCGTGAAGCCGTGCCTGGCCTGCGCCCGGTCCCCGACGATGGTGAAGCTCCGGGACGGGCAGCGCAGCAGCAGCATCTGCCACTCCGCGTCGGTCAGTTCCTGGGCCTCGTCCACCACGATGTGCGCGAACGGCCCGGCGAGCGGCTCCGGGTCGGCGACGGGCAGGGCCGTCTCGTCGACCAGGGTGTCCTGGAGGTCGCGCCCGCGCAGCATCGTCACCGCGCCCTCGCCGTCGTCGTCGGCCTGCAGCAGGTCACCGATGACGTCGGCCATCCGCGCGCGCTCGGCGGCCGCCGCGGCCTCCCGCCGGCGCCGGCGCCGGTCCGCCCCCGGATCGCCGAGCCGCTGCCGGGCCGCGTCCAGGAGCG
Source organism: Kitasatospora sp. NPDC005856 (assembly GCF_040629945.1). Lineage (NCBI taxonomy): Bacteria > Bacillati > Actinomycetota > Actinomycetes > Kitasatosporales > Streptomycetaceae > Kitasatospora > Kitasatospora sp. NPDC005856. The sequence continues at coordinate 29,121 of NZ_JBEXWT010000070.1, forward strand.
GCAGGTCGGACACCGTCCAGGCCTGGGGCGCGTCCTTGCGCTGGAGCCTGCGGACCTCCTCGGGTGCGAGCCGGGGCGCGCACATCCGCAGGTAGGCGGGCACCGACCAGAGGTCTCCGACCAGGTCGGCCGCTTCGAGCAGCGGCCAGGCCCGGTTGAGCGTCTCGGTCAGCTCGCGGTCCTGCCGCAGCGACCGGCGGAACAGCTCGGGCGAGACCCCCTCGTCCTCGTCCAGCTTGTCCATCAGGATCGTGGCCAGCTCCTCCCAGATCTGCTCGCGGGCCTCGTTGTGCGGGGTGCCCGGGTCCGGCGCGTCGAACGCGTCGGACCAGTCCTCGGCGCTCAGCCAGAGGTCGGCCCAGTGGGTGGTGACCTCCATCCCCTCGGTGGGCGGCTCCTCGTAGAACCGGACGGCCTTCTCGATCGCCTTCACCATGTCGACCGAGGACTTCAGTCGGGCCACCTCCGCGTCGGCCTCCGCCCCGGCCTTCGCGCCTTCGGCGACGAGGTCCCGCACGGTGCAGGTGCGCACCCCCTCCTCGCCGAGGCTCGGCAGGACGTCGGCGACGTAGGCCAGGTAGGGCTGGTGCGGGCCGACGAACAGCACGCCGCCGCGTCGGTGGCCGAGCCGGGGGTCGGAGTAGAGCAGGTACGCGGAACGGTGCAGGGCGACGACCGTCTTGCCGGTGCCCGGGCCGCCGTCGACGACCAGCGCACCCCGGGACCCGGCCCGGATGACGGCGTCCTGGTCGGCCTGGATGGTGGCCAGGACGTCCCGCATCCGGGCCGACCGGCCGCCGCCCAGGCCGGCGATGAACGCGGACTGGTCGTCCAGCGCGGCGTGCCCCTCCAGAGCGTCGGCGGCGAACACCTCGTCCCAGTAGTCGGCGATCCGGCCACCGGTCCAGCGGTACCGGCGCCGGCTCACCAGGCCCATCGGATCGGCGTGGGTGGCCGCGAAGAACGGCTCGGCCGCGGGCGAGCGCCAGTCGACCAGCAGCCGGCGCCCCTCGCTGTCGGTGAGGCCGAGCCGCCCGATGTACACCGGCTCCGGGTCGTCCGCGAGGACGACCCGCCCCAGGCACAGGTCCAGGCCGAAGCGGCGCAGGGCGCGCAGCCGCCCCGTCAGCCTGTGCACCTCGACGTCCCGGTCCATCGCCTCCCGGCCGAGGCCGCCCGGCGCCCGGCGCAGCGCGTCGAGGCGGCCGGACAGCTCGGCGACCGACTCCTCCAGGCTCTCCGCGACAGCCGCGAAGTGCCGCTCGTCCTCGCCGATCAGCGCCGGGTCGGCCTTGGCGGCGAGGCGGGCGGGAAGGTCGAACGCACTGGTGGTCCGGCTGTTCATGGCATCAGCTCCGATCTGAGGCCTGCGATTGTGCGCCACCACTGGGGCCTTGCCGCAAGACCCCCCATGCGCTATACGTTGAGAGTGGCAAGGGGTGGGTTCTCCCCCAGGTCATCTCCCACTCGTCTCCGGATCGTCTCCGGCTCCTTTCCGGGCGTGTTCGACCACGCCCTCCTCCGCATCGCCGATCACCACCCCGCTTCGCGCCGGGCGGGCACGGCCGCGCCTAGCCGAGGTGGTGCCGCCACGGCAACCCCGGCTCACCCGGGAGGCTTACCGCGCAACCGAGTTGGACCGCATCGGGTGGTGTCCGGGTGACGGCCTCCGGGGCGGTTCGTTGAGTGCAACGGCGGGGGTGGGTGCCCCGGTGGCGGGCGACTGCCGCCTCCCGCCGTGCGGTCCGAGCCACCGTCGGCCGCTCCACACCGCACCACCGATCCGAAGAGGTCCCGTCATGTCCGAACCATCTGCCACGCCGCAGCTCCCGAGCAGCCCGTCGGGCTCGGCCGACGGCACCTCGGCCGGACCCGCCACCCCCAAGAGCCTGCTGGAGCAGATGCAGGAACTGCTCGCCTCCGTCACCGCGGACCTCGCCGAACTCCAGGGCTCCGTCCCCGGAAGCACCGGCTCCACCGCCTATCCGACCGGCACGGACACCTCCGACACCTCGGGCACGCCCGGCACGCCGGGCACCCGGTAGCCCACCACCGGTTCCTCCTCGGCCGGCCCGCCCTCACCGGGCGGGCCGCCGCCGGAGGGCGAGCCGCTGCCGCTCGCCGCGCCGCCACCGCCCGGCGGATCCGCTTCGCCCGGCGGGCCGAGCCTGACCACCAGTAACGGCGCCCCGCCGCCGGCCTGCTCCCGCTCCCGTTCGGCCCCGCCGAGCGCCGCGGGCTGCGCTTCCCCGGCCCGGACCGCCGCCGCACGCAGCCGTACGGTCAGGTCCTTGCACTCCGACACCGCGTCCACGCCGTCGATGCACGTCCAGTAGAGGCTCTCGGTGTCCGCCCCGCAGGCCAGCACCACCAGCGTCTCGCCGACCTCCTGGAGCAACCCGTCCAGCGCCCCCAGGGCCGGCGCCAAGTCCCCCAGGTCGGTGAGCCGCGCGGCCCGGCCGCCGCTCACCAGGGCGGCCCGGACGACGGAGCGGTCCAGGCAGACCGCCGCGTGCGCCCCGGCTTCGGACAGCTGCTGCCCCAGCCCGGTGAGCTCCTCGTCCTCCGACTCCGCCAGCCTGGCGCCCACCGCCTCGGTGAGCAGCGCGGCCTGCCGCGCCTCGGCCAGCACGTCCGGTACGTGCCTGGCCTCGGCCAGGGCGTGCCGGGCCGTCTTGATCAGTCGCAGCGCCTCCATGGCCACCGCTCCCCTCGCTCGCTCGCTCGCTCTCGCCGTCGACCCGGCCGCCGGAAGGGGCGGCCCGAGTGGTGACGGCTGGTCACGGCGAAAGCGTGCGAGGAAGAGTGCGGACGCGCATCCACGTTGTCAGAAGCTGTGGAAAACTCGGGGATTGTGGATAACTTCCATCCCTCACAAGGGTTGGTCGTCCACGTCCGAGTTGACGCCGACCACATGGTCGACGGTGTCGACCGAGTCCGTCGGCACCGGGAAGCGGAGTTCGTTCCGCTCGATCTTGGCCGCCAGGGCCTCCAGCGGATCCACCCCCACCGCCGTGCAGAACTGCAGCAGGTACGCCAGCACGTCCGCGACCTCGTCGTGCACGCGGTGGGCGCGCTCCGGGTCGGACATCACCGCGTCGGCCTGCTCGGGCGTCAGCCACTGGAAGATCTCCAGCAGCTCCCCCGCCTCCACGCTCAGGGCCGCCGCCAGGTTCTTCGGGGTGTGGAAGGGCTCCCACCGCCGGGCCGCCGCGAAATCCACCAGCCGCTGCCGCAAGGCCTCCACGGTGGGCTCCGCCGGCCCCGTCACTCGTTCGCTCACCCCTCCAGGTCTACCGCATCTCGGCCCGCCGCCCCAGCGCCCGACGGAAACGCCCCGCCGCCCGCCGGGGATCCGGCCGCCCCCTCCGGACCCGCCGACGGCTCCGCCGGCCCCCGCGCCGGCTCCTCCGCCGCGCGATCCGCGCCCCCGGCCGACCGGCCCGCGCCCGCCACCGCACCCCCGTCGGCGCCGCCGGCCCCGTCCTCCGCCTCCCCGGCCGCCTCCCCGCGCCCGCCCTGCACCGGCACCCGCGCGGTCTCCGGCCGCAGCACCGTGAACCCCGAGTCCGGATCCCGCCGGCACTCCACCAGCACCACTCCGCCCCCGGGCGAGCCGCCCAGCACCTCCCGCGCCGCCACCGGCTCCTGCAGGGCCGCGACCACCCGCAGCTGGCTGCGCTCCGCCATGTCCCGGGCCAGCCTCAGCAGCGTGGCGGTCTGCTCAGCCGAGAGCCCGGCGCCCAGGTCCTCGGCCAGCACGGTGAGCTGCCGGTGCGCCCAGGGCACCTCGGCGGCCACGTCGAGGTCCAGGACCCCGGCCCCGGTCAGCAGCACCGCGGCGAAGGCGAGGTGGCGCAGCATGCCGTCGGAGGCCTGGTCGGCCCCGGTGCGCCCGAGGACGCCCTCGTCGAAGACGGCGAGGACCCGTCGCACGCCCGCGCTCTCCCGCTCGGCCAGGGTGAGCCCGAGCAGCGGGTGCGGGGCGGCGGACTGCACGGCGCGCAGCAGCTGCCCGTACCGGCGCGGGCACTCGTTGCTCAGCCGGGCGACGACGGCGGAGATGTTGGCGGCGTTGCTGCGCAGCCGGGCCTGCGGGTCGGACCGGGCCCAGCCGCGCATCAGTGCGGGGACGGGGTGCAGCGGGAAGACCTCGCGCAACGCCGTGAGCAGGTCCTCGGTGGCGGCGAGGACGAGGCACTCGCCGGCCGACGAACCGGCGACCCGCAGCGGCAGCTGCGCGGTGATCATCGTGCCGCTGGGGAACGGCGCCCGGATGTCACCCTGACGGGTGTCGTTGTGCCAGCAGACGTTGACCCGCCGGTTGCGGACGTCCTGCTCGCCGGTGTCCATCAGGGTCCGGCCGTCGAGGGTGAGCGACTCCCGGGCGATCCGGACCGGGCCGTCGGTGCGGACCACCAGGTCGAGCCGGATCAGGCCGTGCGGCGAGCGGACGGTGCAGCCGAGGATGATCGCGTCCCGCCCGTGCGGCACGCACCCGTCCAGGCCGCCGCGGACGGGCTCGGCGAGCGGACCGGTGCGCCCGGGCAGCCCGTCCAGCGAGTCGGCGATCTCCTCGCCGAGGGCCAGCCGGGACAGCACGGCCAGGGCGTCGAGGGCGTTGGACTTGCCGACCCCGGCGGGTCCGTGCAGCACGGTGAGGGGCGCGAGCGGCAGCACCGCACGCCGGTAGGACTTGAACGAGGTGAGCCGGAGCTCCTCGACGGTGGGGCGTGGCACGGGCGGCCGGTCGGGCCGCGGGGCGCCCGCTCGGAGGTGGGACGGCCCTGCGGGCCTGGTGGCGTCGCGGTTCACCCGTCGGACGTTAGCCGCAGGCCGACCGGCAGAAACGTGCCTGCGCGCCAGATTCATCCCAACGTGGCGCTTTCACCCCGACTTCACCCCGACGAGGCGCTCGGCTTCACCCCGACGAGGCGCTCGGCTCCATCCCGACGAGGCGTTCAGCGCCGGTACGCGGCCACCGTCACCGAGGCCGTCACCTCGACCGGATCCGGCAGCCCCGCGAGCGCGGCACCGAGCCGCTCCGGGTCGGTGTGCCAGGCGCTCGGCCCCATGCCGACGACGGTACGCACGTCCTGCGGGCCGAGCCGCAGGGTGAACTCGACCTCCCGCCGCCCCACGGGCTCCAGGTACGGCCCGAGCTTCTCGTCGATCCGCCGCTGCTTCTCCTCGTCCACCGACAACAGGCCCAGGGCGTCCACGAGTTCGCGCAGGTGGCGGGCGGTCGGCGAGACCAGCAGCAGGGTGCCGCCGGGGCGCAGCACCCGGCGGATCTCGGGCCCGTTGCGCGGGGCGAACACGTTGAGCATCAGCTCGGCCGAGGCGTCCCGCAGCGGCAGCGGACGCCAGGCGTCGCACACCACCGCACCGATCCGGGGGTGTGCCCTGGCGGCGCGGCGCAGCGCGAACTTGGAGATGTCCAGGGCCGCGCCGACCGTGCCGGGCAGGGCGTCCAGGACGTGCGCCAGGTAGTGGCCGGTGCCGGCACCGAGGTCGGCGACCAGGCCGTCGGAGTCACCGGCGACGACGGTGGAGGCCTCCTGCGCCAGCGCCTCGGCGATCGGCCGGTAGTGCCCGGCGGCGAGGAAGTCCGCGCGGGCCGCGACCATCTCGGCGGTGTCCCCGGTGCCGGTGTGGGCGTCGCCGGCGAGGAGGCTGACGTAGCCCTGCTTGGCGAGGTCGAAGCTGTGTCCGGCCGGGCAGCGCAGGCTGCGGTCGTGCCGGGTGAGGGCCTGCGCGCAGTGCGGGCAGGCCAGGTAGCGCTCGATGTCCTGGAGCAAGGTTCCGTCTTCTCTCGCCGTACGCCCCGGCCGGTCGGGGTGCCAGCCAGCCTAACGACCTCGGCGGACCCGCCGCCCCGGCCCGCCGCCCCCGCCCGGCGCCTCAGCGCGCAACCGACCAGGACGGCGGGCCCTACCCCACGCCCCTCCCGGGCCCGAGCCCCGCCCCGAGTCCCGCCCCGAGTCCCGCGAGCGCCCGCCCAGCGGGGCCGGGCTGCACCCCGACCCGCTGTGCCCCGACCCGCAGCGCCAGCGCCACGAGCGCCTCCGGCGCGCCGGGGCGGCCACGGACCCCGGGAAAGGCGTTGACGTCCACGATGACCGGCTCGGCGGGTCCGTCGACCAGGTCGACCCCGTACACGTCGAGCCCGAACACCTCGCCGACGCGCAGCGCGAGCGCGGCACGGGCGGCGGACGGCTCCCAGTCCTCCGCCCGCCCCGACTTCCCCGTGCCGGTGGCGAGTTCGGACTGCCGCCGGGCCGCGAACACCTGTCCGTCGACCACCCAGAGCTTCTGGTCCCAGCCGGTCCCCGGGACGAACGGCTGGGTGACGACCGGCTCCTCGGGCCAGCGCTCGGCGAGTTCGCGCAACCGGGCCGGCCCGTCCACCCGGGCGACCAGGTCGTGCCGCCTGCTGTGTCGGCTCTTGACCACGAACGGGTAAGCCGGGTCGACGAGTTCGCCCAGCCGACCGACCGCCTCCGTGTCCGCGAAGGGCAGCCCGGCAGCGCGGGCGAGGTCGGCCATCCGCACCCGGTCCTGGCACAGCCCGGTGGCCGCCGCCGAGTTGACCACCGGCGCGCCCCGGCGTTCCAACTCCTCTGCCAGCGCCAGCGCCTGGGGCGTGCGGGCCTTGAGCAGGTAGACGTCCGCGAGCCCCGTCACGGGCCCCGCGGGCGGGACGGTCGTCACGTCGTGCCCCCGGCGCACCAGCAGGTCGGCCACCGCCGCCAGCACCGGATGCCCCGGGTCGCCGGTGATCAGCCCGACCTTCACAGCAACTCCCCTTCACCGAAGCCGAATTGCCCGTACGGTTCGGCACCCGCGGGCACCAGCTCGACCGGCCCTCCGGGCACCAGTCCGGCGGGCCCGCCGGGCACCGAGACGGCCGTCCCGCTGCGCGCGAGCCGCAGCACCGCCCGGGCGACCCGGGCCACCGCGTCCGGCACCTGCCGGAAGCTCGGGAAGTCGTTGACGTCCACCACCACCGGCCCGTCCGGCCCCAGCAGCACGTCGACCCCGAACAGGTCCAGCCCGAACACCTCGCCGACCTGCGCCACGATCCGCGCGACGCTCCCCGGCAGCGGCACCTGCCGTTCCCGCACGCCCTGCCCGGGGTGCAGCGGAGAGGAACGTTCCGTCGCGAAGAGATCGCCGTCGATGCAGTACACCTTGAGGTCGGTCCCGGAGTTGGGCACGTACGGCTGCGCGATCAGCAGCCCCTCCCCCGCCAGCTCCGGCCCGACCTCCAGCAGCTGGTCGGGGCTGCGCACCAGCCGGACGGCGCGCCCGGAGCTGCCGTCGGCGGGCTTGACCACCAGCGGGTACTCGGTGGCCGGGATCTCCGCCAGCCGTTCCCAGCGCGCGGCCGCGTACGTCACCGGGACGGGCAACCCGCGGGTGCGGCCGATGACCGCGGCGAGCGCCTTGTCCCGGACCCCGCGGATCGATCGCACGTCGTTCACCGTGGTGAGGCCGACGGCGGCGGCCGACTCCAGCAGGGTCAGCCCGGGCCCGCCGGACACGGTCTTGAGCACCCAGGCGTCGTGGCTGCCGGCCCGCACCTCCTCGGAGATCGCCAGCAGCGAGTCCCCGGGGCGCAGCACGTCCACCCGGTGCCCCCATGCCGTGAGTTGGCGCGCCACGTCGAGCGGCATGCCGTCGCGCCGGTAGTGTTCCTCCACCAGAAAGCAGAGCCTCATGGGCCTGTCTTCCCCCTTGCCTCGCCTAGTGCAGACGTCCGCCGTCCCCCTCGGCAGAGCTGTAAAGGCTTCAGCATGCACGCTCTGCTCGCACAAGATCGCTGCGGGCGGGTAAGCGTTCGGCAACAATCGGCCCCCGAAGGGCGGAGCGGCCCCGGAGGGACGCCGAGGCACGGCGGAACGCCGAGGCACGGGAGTTCCCGGACGTGCCCCGGTAATCCGGTGGCAGCACCCGTCCGCCCCTGCTTGGATGCACGCCGTGAACCCTGCCGATCATGTTCCCGACCGCCCCCTGCTCGACGAGATCGAGTGCTACTACGATGCCGTGCCGCGCAGCGCCGCCCGCGCCGAGGACTTCGGACCGCTGACCCTGTTCGTCCGCGACGGGGCCGGCTGGCCGTACTACGCCCGCCCGACGCTCGGCCACACCGGCCCGGCCGCCACCGCCGAGGACGTCCGCCGGGTCCTGGAGCGGCAGCGGGAGCTGGGCGTGCCGGAGGCCTTCGAGTGGGTGTCCGAGCAGAACCCGGAGCTGCGCGCGGCGGTCGAGGCGGCGGGCCTGACGGTGCACGAGCACCCGCTGCTGGTGCTGGGCCCGCAGGACGAGGCGGCCCCGGCACCCGAGCTGCCGGAGCGGGTGGAGGTCCGGGTGCTGGCGCCGGACGTGCCGGAACTGGCGGCCGCGGTCGCCGTGCCGCACCTGGCCTTCGGCGATCCGGGCACGGCCATCGGCCGGATCGGCACGGACGAACTCACCGAGGCCGCGGCGCAGTCGACGGCCGACGGTACGGTCGAGCAGATCGCCCGGCGGATCACCGCCGGCGCCACCGTGCTGGCCGCGGCCCTGGAGGACGGTACGGCCCTGTGCGCGGGGCAGCACAACCCGGTGGGCCCGGTCACCGAGGTGGCCGGGGTGGGCACGCTCCCGTCCGCTCGCCGCCGCGGGCTGGGCCTGGCGGTCACCGCGGCCCTGGTCGCGCACGCCCGCGCGAACGGGGTGCGGACGGTGTTCCTGTCCGCGGCCGACGAGGACGTCGCCCGGATCTACCGCCGGGCCGGCTTCCGCACCTTCGCGACGGCCCTGATCGCGGAACCCGCCTCGTAGCAGGAACCCGCCTCGTAGCAGGAGCCCGGCCCGTAGCAGGAGCCCGGCCCGTAGCAGGAGCCCGCCACCGAGCAGCAGCCCGCCGCCCGGCAGGAGTCCACCGCACGACGCCCCGGAAGACCCCGACGGGGACGGCGCCGATCAGTCGTCGTCCTCGTCCTCGTCGTCCGCCCCGGTGACCTCCTCCCCCTCCGCCTCGTCCACCACCCAGGCCGCCAGCCGCTCGGCGACGCCCGACACCCCGAGCCGTCCCTCGCGGATGGCCCGGGAGAGGCTGCGCACCTCGCGGGCGGTGGTGGCGACGGTGCAGCCGCTGGCCACGAGGTAGGCGTAGGCGACGGCGGTCGCGAAGAGCTCGTTGGTCTTCTCCAGCGCGGGCACCCGGATCAGCTGGTGCATCAGTGCGGCGGCGCGGTCCTGCGGTTCGGGGTAGACCGCGATGTCGAATATCTCGGCCTGGTGGCGGGTGACGGCCGCGAGCAGCGAGCCGTAGTCGGTGACCTGCGGGTCACCGGGGGTGTACTGCTCGGCGGTCATGAGCAGCCACGAGAGGTCGACCTCCAGCTTCAACGGCGCACGTCCTGGAGGTCGCCGGGCTCCGCGAACTCGGCGAGGAAGGCCGACTCGTACTCCTTCATGAACTGCGCGGCCGCGTCCACGAAGGCCCGTCCGGACTCGCCCATGTCCTGTTGGACCAGGCGCTCGATGTACTGGTTCATGGAGATCCCCTGCTGCTCCGCCCGTTCCCGGGCCATTTCGGCGGTCGTGGCGTCGACCCGCACGTTCAGCTGCTTCTTACCCATGCCGCTCAAGCTAGCGCTCAAGTGCTAGCACAACAAGGGCGCACGCACACCGCCCGCACACCTGCCGCACGCCCCCGCGCAACCTCACCGTCACCGGGAATCCCGACCTCGTCGAGCCCCCACCAGGAGGAACCGCACTTCGAGCCCCCACCAGGAGGAGCGGGACTTGAAGACCGACCCGCCGTCCGGGACGCTGAAATCCCCTGCTTTCCCCCGAGCGGGCGCCGACCGGTGCGGAGGCCGACGATGACAGCCATGTTCGATCAGGAACTGCGCGAACAGCTCGCCCAGGCCCGCCGGGACCTCGCGGCGGCCCGGGCCGAAGGGGACGCCGACGGCGTCCAGGCGTACGAGGGCCGGGTCGCCTCGCTCCTGCGGCTCGCCGCCCAGCACGGCATCGACCTGCCGCACAGCGTCGACGAGGAGGAGCACAACGAGTAGCCGGCCCCGGACGCGGCGGAGGCGGTCACCCCGAACGGGTGACCGCCTCCTGCCGTGACGCGCCGGCGCCGGGGATCACTCCCCGGTCGGCTCCAGGATCGCCACGCACTCGAAGTGGTGGGTCATCGGGAACAGGTCGAAGGCCCGCAGCGACACCGGCCGGTAGCCGCCCTCGCGGAAGAACTTCAGGTCCCGGGCGAGCGCCGCCGGGTCGCAGGCCACGTACGCGATCCGGCGCGCCTCCAGGCCGACCAGGTGGCCGACGGTCTCGCGACCGGCGCCCGAACGCGGCGGGTCCAGCACGATCAGGTCGGTGGCGGTGATGCCGGTGCGCGGCAGCAGCGTCTCGACCCGGTCGCACTCGATCTGCACGTTGTCCAGCGCGGCCAGGTTGTGCCGGGCGTCGACCACGGCCTGCTTGGCGGACTCGATGCCGAGCACCGCGCCGTCCTCGCCGATCCGGTCGGCCAGCGCGCCCGCGAACAGGCCGACGCCGCAGTACAGGTCGAGGGCGTTCTCGCCCCACTGCGGGTCCAGCCCGTCCAGCACGGCGTCGACCAGGGTGTCCGGCGCCTCCGGGTGGATCTGCCAGAAGCCGCCGTTGCTGATCCGCCAGGTCCGCCCGGCGGCCCGCTCGCGCACGAAGGAGCGCCCGTGCACCTTGTGCACGTCGCCCTGCTCGTCCACCCGGGCGATCGACACCGGCTTGTCCAGCTCGACCAGCGGCAGCTGGGCGCCGTCGCGCGGGGTCAGCACCACCTGACGGTCGGAGGAACCGGTCGCGGCGATCACCTCGACGTTCGCCACGCCCGGCCAGTCGCGGGACTCGATGCCCAGCTCGGTGACGCCCTCGGCGGCGATCAGGCAGCGGTCCACCGGCTGCACCTCGTGCGAGCGGTACTTGCGCAGACCGACCTTCCCGGTCTCGGCGTCCACCGCGTACTGCACCCGGGTGCGCCAGGCCGGCACCTGCCCGGCCGGCAGCTTGCCGCCGACCGGCTCGACGCTGCCGTCCCAGCCCGCCTCGGCCGGGGTGAGCCCGGCCAGCTTGGCCAGCTGCTCGGTCAGCACCGCCGCCTTGAGCTTGCGCTGCCCGCCCGGTGTGACGTGCTGCCAGTCGCAGCCGCCGCACTTGCCCGGGCCGGCGAACGGACAGGGCGCCTCGATCCGGTCCTTGGCCGGCTCCAGCACCTCCACCGCGTCGGCCCGCAGGAACCGCGAGGTGGTGGTCCCGTCGGTCACCAGCGCGACGACCTTCTCCCCGGGCAGCGCGTGCCGCACGAACAGCACCCGCCCCTCGTGCCGGGCCACGCAGTGCCCGCCACCGTGCGCGACCGGGCCGACCTCGACCTCGTAGCGCTGCCCGACCAGCGGCTCCCCGGACGGCGCCTCGGGCCGCGACGGCCGCGCGGCGGCGGTGCGCAGCGCCTTGGGCGGTCGCACCGCCTGCTTGCGCGGCGCCTTCCGGCCGGCCCCGGCGGCGCCCTTCGGCGCGTTCTGGGCGGCGTCCTTGCCCGCGCCCTTCGGCGCGCCCTTGCCGGCAGCACCGCCCGCGGAAGCCTTGCCCGCGGAAGCCTTGCCCGAGCCGCCCTTGCCCGAGCCCTTCCCGGTGTCCGGCCCGGTGGGCTCCCGGTCCTCCCTCTCGCCCGGGACGATCGGCGCGGTGCGCGCGGTGAGGCCGTCGCGGTCGGTGGCCTCCGGACGGGCCGGCCGGCCCCAGCGCGGCCGGGAGACCTGCCCGGGCTGGGAGCCGCCCCGGCGGGCGCCCTTGCCGGAGGAGCCCGAGGAACGGGGCGGAGTGTTGCGGGTCACTGGGAGGAGTCCTTGCTGCGGTCGGAGGTGTCACCGGCGTTCGCACCGGTGGAGGAATCCTTCGACTTTACGGCCTTCGGCGCCCGTGGCTCGCCACGCCGGACGGCACCCGGCGCCGACCAGGCCTTCTGTGGCCTGCGCCGCTCCGAGGACTCCAGCTGCCACGGTACCGAAGTGACCATCACACCGGGCTTGAACAGCAGCCGCCCCTTGAGCCGCAGCGCGCTCTGGTTGTGCAGCAGGTGCTCGTACCAGTGGCCGACCACGTACTCCGGGATGTACACCGAGACCACGTCCCGCGGGCTGCTGCGCCGCAGGTTCTTCACGTAGTCCAGGACCGGCCCGGTGACCTCGCGGTACGGCGAGTCCAGCACCTTGAGCGGCACCTCGATGCCGCGTTCGTCCCACTCCTGCCGCAGCGCCGCGGTGTCCGCCGGGTCGACGTTCACCGTGACGGCCTCCAGCGTGTGGGCCCGGGCCAGCCTGGCGTACGCGAGGGCGCGCAGCGCCGGCTTGTGCAGCTTGGAGACCAGCACGATGGCGTGCACCCGGGTGGGCAGCACCACGTCGTCCGGCTCCTCGGCGGCGATGAGCTCGTCGGAGACCCGGTCGTAGTGCCGGCGGATGCCCTTCATCATCACGAACAGCACGGCCATCGCGGCGATCGCGATCCAGGCGTGGCTGATCTTGGTGACCAGGACGACGATCAGCACGGCCATGGTCATCACCAGGCCGAAGGCGTTGATCGCCCGGCTGCGCTGCATGCGGCGGCGCTCGGCCGGGTCGGTCTCGGAGCGCAGCAACCGGGTCCAGTGCCGGATCATGCCGGACTGGCTCATGTTGAAGGCGACGAAGACGCCGACGATGTAGAGCTGGATCAGCCGGGTCGGGTCGGCGTCGAAGGCGAGGATCAGCAGAACCGCGGCGATCGCCAGCAGGATGATGCCGTTGGAGAAGGCCAGCCGGTCGCCGCGGGTGTGCAGCTGGCGCGGCAGGTAACGGTCCTGGGCGAGGATCGAGCCGAGCACCGGGAAGCCGTTGAAGGCGGTGTTGGCCGCGAGCACCAGGATCAGCCCGGTGACGGCCGCGACGAAGTAGAAGCCGGGCGTGAAGTCGTTGAACACCGCCTCGCTGATCTGCGCCAGCGCGGTCTTCTGGTGGTAGTCCGGCGAGGCGCCGACCAGCTGTTCGGCCGGGTTCTCGGCCATCTGGACACCGGTCAGCCGGGCCAGCCAGATGATGCCCATGAACATCACGACGGCGATGCTGGCCATCATCAGCAGCGTGGTGGCCGCGTTCTTGCTCTTCGGCTTGCGGAAGGCCGGCACGCCGTTGGAGATCGCCTCCACACCGGTGAGCGCGGCACAGCCCGAGGAGAACGCCTTCAGCAGCAGGAACACCAGCGCGAAGCCGGCCAGCGAGTCGTTGCCCGGCGTGGCGGCGAGGTGGAACCCGGAGCTCTCGGCGGGCATGTCCTGGCCGAGCACGAAGTGCCGGAACACCCCGTAGCCGACCATCCCGATCACGCCGATCATGAAGGCGTAGGTCGGGACGGCGAAGGCGCTCCCGGATTCACGCACACCGCGCAGGTTCATGCCCATCAGCAGCACGACCACGACCACCGACAGCACCGCTTCGTGGCCGCGCAGCGCGGGCACCGCGGAGACGACGTTGGCGACGCCCGAAGTCGTCGACACGGCCACGGTGAGCACGTAGTCGACCATCAGGGCGCTGGCGACCACCAGACCGGCGGCCGGCCCGTGGTTGACGGTCGCGACCTCGTAGTCACCGCCACCGCTGGGGTAGGCGTGCACGTTCTGCCGGTACGAGGCGACCACGGCGAGCATCACGATCGCCACGACGACGCCGATCTGCCAGGAGAAGTGGATCGCCGAGGCGCCCGCGAGGGAGAGGGTGAGCAGGATCTCCTCGGGGGCGTACGCGACCGAGGAGAGCGCGTCCGAGGCGAACACGGGCAGCGCGATCCGCTTGGGCAGAAGCGTCTCGCCCAGCTTGTCACTGCGTAGGGCGCGCCCGATGAGGAGGCGTTTCGGAAGGTCAGTCGGCATAGGCACGTTAAGGAATCGTAGGGGCTCCCCGGTCGAGGCTCGCCCGTTTGTCCCCCCCTTCGTCGCGACTGCATTCGGTGGACCGGCTAGCGTGTCGGATACGAGCCGGTGGGCAACACTCTGGTTGTCGAGTGTTGCCGGGTCGGCGCCCCCACGATGAACCTCGTCCCGGACGACCGGGCGGGAAACGGAGCTGAACGGTGTTTGCGCAGGTCAAGGCCCCTTCGGGACGGGTGAGGTAAGCGCCGGTGCACATCGTGATCATGGGCTGCGGCCGCGTGGGCTCCGCCCTCGCCAGAGCACTGGAGAAACAGGGCCACTCGGTGGCCGTGGTCGACCAGGACCCGACCGCGTTCCGTCGGCTGGGCGCCGGGTTCAACGGCCGGCGCGTCACCGGCGTCGGCTTCGACCAGGACACCCTGCGCGAGGCGGGCATCGAGGAGGCCGGCGCCTTCGCCGCGGTCTCCAGCGGTGACAACTCCAACATCATCGCCGCCCGGGTGGCCCGGGAGAACTTCGGCGTCGAGAACGTCGCCGCCCGGATCTACGACCCCCGCCGCGCCGAGGTGTACCAGCGCCTGGGCATCCCCACCGTGGCGACCGTCCGCTGGACCGCCGACCAGATGCTGCGCCGGCTGCTGCCGAGCGGCGCCGAGCCGCTGTGGCAGGACCCGAGCGGTGGCGTGCAGCTCGCCGAGGTCGCGTACGACCCGCGCTGGATCGGCCACCGGATCAGCAAGCTGGAGGAGGCCTCCGGCGCCCGGGTGGCGTTCGTCACCCGGCTCGGCGAGGGAGTGCTCCCCTCGCCCCAGATGGTGGTGCAGGAGGGCGACCTGGTGCACGTGATGCTGCGCCGGGCCGACCTGACGGCCGTCGAGGCCGCGTTCGCGCAGGGGCCGAAGGAGGAGGGTCACTGATGCGGGTCGCCATTGCCGGAGCCGGTGCCGTGGGCCGCTCGATCGCGGGCGAGCTGCTGGAGAACGGCCACGAGGTCCTGCTGATAGACAAGAACCCCAACTCCATCTCGGTGGAGCGGGTTCCGATGGCGGAGTGGCTGCTGGCCGACGCCTGCGAGATCACCTCACTGGACGAGGCCGCGCTCCAGCGCTGCCACGTGGTGATCGCCGCGACCGGTGACGACAAGGTCAACCTGGTCGTCTCGCTGCTCGCCAAGACGGAGTACGCGGTGCCGCGGGTGGTCGCCCGCGTGAACAACCCCAAGAACGAGTGGCTCTTCAACGAGTCCTGGGGCGTGGACGTCGCCGTCTCCACCCCGCGTCTGATGTCCGCGCTGGTCGAGGAGGCGGTCAGCGTCGGCGACCTGGTCCGCCTGATGCGCTTCAGCCAGGGCAACGCCAACCTGGTCGAGCTGACCCTGGCCTCCGACACCGAACTGGTCGGCACCCGGGTCGGCGACGTGCTCTGGCCGCAGGACACCGCGCTGGTGACCATCATCCGCGAGGGCCGGGTGCTGGTGCCGGGCAAGGACGACACCCTGGAGGGCGGCGACGAGCTGCTCTTCGTCGCCGCGCAGGAGCGCGAGGAGGAGCTGGAGCAGCTCCTCTCGGCCACCTCGGGCGCCCAGTAGTCCCGGGACGCACAGCGGAAGGGCCCGCACCCCTCGTCGGGGTGCGGGCCCTTCGCCGTCACTCGGGCCGGCCGGCGGCTACTTCGCCGGCTCCTCCTCGTCCAGCTGCGCCTTGATCGGCGGCGGCGCCTTCAGGAGGATCTGCCAGGTCACGTACATCGCCAGCAGCAGCGGCGGGATGCCGAGGGCGACCTTCAGCCACCCCAGCAGGTTGACGTTGTGGGTGAAGTAGAGCGGGAAGAGGATCACCGGCTTGAGGCCCATGATCAGCACCCAGGCCCAGGTCGCCTTGGTGTAGGCGGCCAGGCGGCCCGGGTTCTCCTTGCGCCAGGTGAACATCTCGCCGGTGATCGGGCCGAGCATCACCCCGATCATCGGCCAGCGCACCAGCGCGGAGACCGCCAGGGCGATGCTGTAGCCGACGTTCCAGAGCAGGCCGGGCAGGTAGAAGTCCTCGGCCTTGCCGCTCTTCATCGCGATCCAGGCGCCGAGGGCGACACCGAACACCCCGCTGAAGGCGTGCTGGATGGTCTCCCGCTTCGCCAGCCGGGCCACCACGAGCAGGGCGCTCAGGCCCAGCGCGGCCCAGGCCGAGGTGCTGACCTGGTGGGTCAGGTTGTAGGTGACGATGAAGACCAGGCCTGGCAGCGTCATGTCGATCATGCCGCGCACGCCGCCGAAGGCCTGGAGCACGGTGTCGGCGGCCTCCTTGGAGGCGGCCTTGCGGGCGGCCTCCGCGTCCGCGGGGTCGACGGCCAGGTCGAACTGGGCGGCGGCCTCGCCGCCGGGCTGGTTGCTCACGCTCATTCGCTCCCGTGTCCGACCGGACGCAGCTCATAGCGGGGGTTGAACAGCACGCGGCGCCCGCGTGCGTGACCGATGCGGCCGCTGGCGACCAGCCGGCGGCCGGGCTCTATCCCTGCGATCGAGCGGCGGCCGAGCCAGACCACGTCCAGCGCCTCGGTGCCGTCGAAGAGTTCGGCCTCCAGGGCGGGCACACCCGCCCTGGGGCGCAGCGTCACCGTGCGCAAAGTGCCCGCGACGGTGACCAGCTCGCGGTCGCCGCAGCCGGCGATCGGTGTGCAGCCGGACTCCGCGGCGTTCTCCTGCCGCAGCTCCTCGGCGGCCAGCTCCTCGGCCGAGGAGGTCAGTCGACTGAGCATGCGGCGGAACCGCCCCTGCGACTGGGCGCTGCTGTTGTCACCACTCATGTCGGAAGGGTACCGGGTTCGGGCCCCCCGGCGGCAGGTCGTTCGGCCGCCGGGGGCAGCCGCGGTCAGCTCTCGAACCGGTATCCCATGCCCGGTTCGGTGATGAAGTGGCGCGGGTGCGAGGGGTCGCGCTCCAGCTTGCGGCGCAGCTGGGCGAGGTAGACCCGCAGGTAGTTGGTCTCGGTGCGGTACGCCGGGCCCCACACCTCCTGCAGCAACTGGGTCTGGCTGACCAGCCGCCCGGCGTTGCGGACCAGTACCTCCAGCAGGTGCCACTCGGTCGGTGTGAGGCGGACGTCGGCGCCGTCCCGGTTGACCTTCTTGGCCGCGAGGTCGACGGTGAAGGACTCGGTGACGACCAGCGAGTCGGCCTCCCCGGCCACCGGCTCGGCCCGCCGCACGGCGGCCCGCATCCGGGCGAGCAGCTCGTCCATGCCGAACGGCTTGGTGACGTAGTCGTCGGCGCCGGCGTCCAGGGCCTCGACCTTCTCGTCCGAGGCGTGCCGGGCCGACAGCACGATGATCGGCACCCGGGTCCAGCCGCGCAGGCCACGGATCACCTCGACCCCGTCCATGTCGGGCAGGCCCAGGTCGAGGACGACCACGTCCGGATGGCGGGCCGCGGCCAGCTCCAGGGCGCTCGCGCCGTCATGGGCCGCGTCCACCTCGTACTTGCGGGCCTTGAGGTTGATCACCAACGCGCGGACGATCTGCGGTTCGTCGTCCACGACGAGGACCCGGGTCATGTGCGGGCTCCGCCTTTCGGGGCTGTCTGGCTTACGGACTGGGACTGGCTCTACGACTTTCGCTGCGGCGCGCGGCCCCGGAGGGGTGACGGGTCCGCCCGCGGGGTGACGGGCCCGGCCGGTGCGCCGCCGGTTCTCAGGTGATCAGCTCCGGGAGCGGATCGCCACCCTCGCCGCCCGGCTCCCCCGTATCGGGCGGCCGTTCGACCACGGGCAGGCTGACGACCATGGTGAGGCCGCCGCCCGGGGTGTCCTCGGCGGTGACGGTACCGTCCATCGCCTCGACGAAGCCGCGCGCCACCGCGAGCCCGAGGCCCACCCCGGCGCCGCGCGGCGCGTCCCCGTACCGCTGGAACGGCGCGAAGATCTTCTCCTTGGCCTCTTCGGGCACGCCCGGGCCTCGGTCCACGATCCGCAGCTCGACCCGGGACGCCTGCCCCGGCTGCCGCAGCTCGTCGGCCTTGACCAGCACCTTGACGCCGTCCGGGCTGTACTTGACGGCGTTCTCCACCAGGTTGGCCAGCGAGCGCTCCAGCAGCCCGCCGTCGGCCCGGACCATCGGCAGCGTCTCCGGCACCTCCAGCCGGACGGACTCCGGCGGAACCCCACCGAGCGCGAAGGGCACCACCTCGTCCAGGTCGGTCTCCTGGAACAGCGGGGTGACGGTACCGGTCTGCAGGCGGCTCATGTCGAGCAGGTTGTTGATCAGGTGGTCCAGCCGGTCGGCCCCGGCCTCTATGCCGGCCAGCAGCTCGGCCTCGTCCTCCGGGTCCCAGTCGACGTCCGCCGAGCGCAGCGAGCTCACCGAGGCCTTGATGCCGGCCAGCGGGGTGCGCAGGTCGTGCGAGACGGCCGCCAGCAGGGCCGTCCGGATCCGGTTGCCCTCGGCCTCCCGGCGGGCCTCGGCGGCCTCCCGGGCCAGCCGACGGCGCTCCAGCACCACGGCGGCCTGCGCGGCGAAGGCCCCGAGCAGGCGCCGGTCCGCGCCGGGCAGCACCCGGCCGCGCAGCACCAGCGCCAGGCTGTCGCCGACCGGGACGTCCACGTCCGCCTCCTCCGGCCGCTCCGGCGGGCGCGGGCCGGCGGAGGCCACCGGTGCCCAGGCCGTGAGCGGATCGGGCCGCTCCAGCAGTGCGGCGCTCTCCTGCCCGAAGGTCTCCCGGACCTGTTCCATCAGCGCGGTGAGCACCCCGTCGCCGTTGGGCGCGCCGCGCAGCACCGTGCCGGCCAGCGCGCTGAGCGTCTGCGCCTCGGTCTGGCTGCGGGACGCCTGCTGGGTGCGCCGGGCCGCGAGGTCCACCACCGACGCCACCGATATGCCGACGATGGTGAAGATCGCCACCGCCATGATGTTCTGCGGCTCGTTGATGGTGAAGGTGTGCAGCGGCGGGGTGAAGTAGTAGTTCAGCACCGAGGACGCGACCAGCGCCGAGCCGATGGCCGGCAGCAGCCCGCCGACCAGCGCCGCGCACACCGTCAGCGACAGGAACAGCAGCATGTCGGTGGAGAGCCCCAGCCCGCCGATCGTGGTCAGCACGACCGCCAGCACCGGGGGCCCGACCAGCCCGATCAGCCAGCCGGCGACGGTCCGGGTGCGGCCCAGGTCGGTGATCCGGCGGACCGGTATCTTGCCGCGCCGCCCGTGCCCGGCGTGCTCGTGGGTGACCATGTGGACGTCGATGTCCCCGGCCTCCCGGGTCACCGTGGTGCCGACGCCCGGCCCGTACAGGTACTGCCAGGCGGGCCGTCGGCTGGTGCCCAGGACGATCTGGGTGGCGTTCACGCCCCGGGCGAAGTCCAGCAGCCCGGCGGCCGGGTCGTCGCCGAGGACCGAGTGGAAGGAGCCGCCGAGGCTCTCCACCAGCGCGCGCTGCTCGATCAGCGTCTGCGGCGAGCCGGAGCCCACCAGCCCGTCCGAGCGGGAGATGTGCACGGCGAGCAGCTCACCGCCGGAGACCCGAGCGGCGATCCGGGCCGCCCTGCGGATCAGCGTCGCCCCCTCGGGCCCGCCGGTCAGGCCCACCACGATCCGCTCCCGGGCCTGCCAGGTGCCCTCGATGCCCTGCTCGGCCCGGTACTTCTGGAGGTACTCGTCCACCCGGTCCGCGGTCCACAGCAACGCCAGCTCGCGCAGCGCGGTCAGGTTGCCCGGGCGGAAGTAGTTCGCGAGCGCGGCGTCGATCTTCTCCGGCGCGTACACGTTGCCGTGCGCCAGCCGCCGCCGCAGTGCCTGCGGGGACATGTCCACCAGCTCGATCTGGTCCGCCCGCCGGACCACCGCGTCCGGGACCGTCTCGCGCTGGCGCACTCCGGTGATGCCCTCGACGGCGTCGCCGAGCGACTCCAGGTGCTGCACGTTGACGGTGGAGATCACGTCGATCCCGGCCGCCAGCAGCTCCTCGACGTCCTGCCAGCGCTTCTCGTTGCGGCAGCCGGGGACGTTGGTGTGGGCCAGCTCGTCCACCAGGGCCACCTGCGGGCGGCGGGCGAGGACGGCGTCCAGGTCCATCTCGGAGAAGCGGGCGCCGCGGTGCACCACCTGCTGCCGCAGCACCACCTCGAGGCCGGCGACCATGTCCGCGGTCCGCCGGCGGCCGTGGTCCTCCATGAAGGCGACCACGATGTCCGTACCGCGCTCCTGCCGCCGGTGCGCCTCGGCGAGCATGGCGTACGTCTTGCCGACCCCGGGGGCCGCCCCGAGGTAGATGCGCAGCCTGCCTCGTCCCATGAGCACCATTCTTGATCCGACACGGCCCGGAGGACACCCCGGACACCTGTTCCCCTCGCCTTCGAGACTACGGCGTGCGACGCGATTTTCCGCTGAACAGTGCGTTGATCAGGCGGTTTTAGCGGCATATTGACGGCGGAGCAGCCACTCGGCGGGGGTCGTTCGGGAGGGGTGCGAGGCTGCCCCGGGGCCGGCCCGGCTCGTCGGGCCGATCTGGCCCGGAAATGCGAAGAACCCCCATCCGGAAACCGGATGGGGGTTCTTCTGAAGAATTGTTCGGCGGCGTCCTACTCTCCCACAGGGTCCCCCCTGCAGTACCAT
>NZ_JBEXWT010000071.1:0-46930 GCF_040629945.1 Kitasatospora sp. NPDC005856
CGGGGCCGGTTGGCCGCCGGCCGGGCCGGTGCGGACCACCGGCTGCCGGGCCGGGTGGTCGGCCAGCCAGCGCTCGATGGCCAGCCGGGCGGCCGGGGTGCGGGCGTGCGCCAGCCACTCGGGGGCGGGGCCGGAGGGCTGTCCGCCGCCGGCCGGGAGGGACTCGGTGAGCACCGCGATCTGGTCGCCGTCCTCCAGCACGGTGGAGAGCGCGGTGAGCCGCCCGTTGACCCGCGCGCCGATACATCGGTGGCCGGTCTCCTCGCCGAGCAGGTAGGCGGCGTCCACGCAGGTGGCGCCGGCCCTCAGCTGAAGCGTTTCGCCGCCCTCCGTCACCACGGTGATCTCGCGGTCGCCGGCCAGGTCCGCGGTGAGCGCGGACCAGAAGGCGTCCGGGTCGGGCGTCTCCTGCTGCCACTCCAGCAGTCGGCTCAGCCAGCCCGGGCGGGCCGGGTCGGTGCGGTCCAGCTCGTCGGTGTCCTGCACGGCGCCGGCCGGGGAGGGGTCCCCGAGCGCGACCACCCCGGTCTCGGCCACCTCGTGCATCCGCCGGGTGCGGACCAGCACCTCGACCACCGCGCCACCGCTGAGCGCCACGGCGGTGTGCAGCGACTGGTAGAGGTTGAACTTGGGCGCGGCCACGAAGTCCTTGAACTCCCCGGGCAACGGCGTCCAGCAGGTGTGCAGCTCGCCGAGCACGGCGTAGCAGTCGGCGTTCTCCTCGACCACCACCAGCAGCCGTCCGAAGTCCGCCGGCCGCGGCCCCTGCGGCCGGCCGTCCGGCCCGGGCACGGCGGCCCGGCGCAGCAGCACCCGGTGCAGCGAGACGCAGTGCCGGGGCCGGACGGTCACCTCGGCGGCCACCCCGGCCTCGGCCAGCTGGCGGGCCAGCTGCCGGGCGAAGGGCTCCAGCAGGGTGTCCGGACCGGCCTCGTGACCGACCATCAGGGCTCGGGTGCGGGCGTGCTCCTCGGGGTGCAGGGTGGCGAAGACGATGTCCTCCAGCTCCGCCTTGAGCACCTGGATGCCGAGCCGCTCGGCCAGCGGGATCAGCACGTCCCGGGTGACCTTGGCGATCCGCGCCTGACTGGCCGGCTTCATGTGCCGGATGGTGCGCATGTTGTGCAGCCGGTCGGCCAGCTTGATCACCATCACCCGGACGTCGTCCCCGGTGGCGACCAGCATCTTGCGGAAGGTCTCGGCCTCGGCGGCGGCGCCGAAGTCGACCTTCTCCAGCTTCGTCACCCCGTCGACCAGGTAGGCGACTTCGGGCCCGAACCCGGCCGCCACCTGGTCCAGCGTCAGTTCGGTGTCCTCGACCGTGTCGTGGAGCAGCGAGGCGACCAGGGTCGTCGTCCCGGCGCCGAGTTGGGCCAGGATCATGGTGACGGCCAGCGGGTGGGTGATGTACGGCTCGCCGCTCTTGCGCTTCTGGCCCCGGTGACTGGCCTCGGCGAGCCGGTACGCCCGGGCGAGCAGGCCGAGGTCGGCCTGCGGGTGGTGCCCGCGGTGGACCCGGACGAGCGGTTCCAGGGCGTCCGGCACGGGTGGCCGGCCGGTCGCGAGCAGGGCCGCCCGCCCGGCCCGGCCGAGGGCGGCCAGGCCGAGCTCTCCGAAGGGCCGTCTGGCCCCGGCCTGCCGTACGGTCGTCGGCTGCCCCGTCAGGGACTGCCCGGCTTCCATGGTCATCGGCACCTCCGGCAACGGTCGCCGGGCGCCGCCCCGTCCGAGGGGGTGATCTGGACACCCCTCCCCATGGGGTGATCGACCCGGTGGTCCATGCTACCGAGCGGAGCACGTTCCGCGACGCCCTGATTCCCGTCCGCGACCGGTATCACCCGATCGGGGGGATTCGTCACCGCACGAATTGGGCAAACCGGGCTCCCGGCCCTGGACCGGCCGTCAAACTCCCGCCGTACGGCCCGCGGACGGGAGTTCGAGGACGGCCCCTACCGAACCGACTCCCACCAGCGCCCGTCCAGCCGCCCCTCGGCCACGATCACCGCCGGTCCGGTCATCTCCACTCGGCCGTCCGGGTGCTCGGTGATGACCAGTCGGCCGCCCAGCACGTCCACGGTGTACGCGACGGCCTCACCGGTGACCGCCGGGTCGACGCCGTCCCGGCGGATGGCCGCCACCGCCACCGCGCAGGCGCCGGTGCCGCAGGAGCGGGTCTCGCCCGAGCCGCGCTCGTGCACCCGCATCGCGACGTGCCGCGGTCCGCGGTCCACCACGAACTCGACGTTGACGCCCTCCGGGTAGGCGCTCGCGGGGCTGGTGAGCGGCGCGGCGAACAGGTCACCGGCGTGGTCCAGGCTCTCCACGAAGGCCACCGCGTGCGGGTTGCCCATGTTGACGTTCAGGGCCGGCCAGCGCCGCTCGCCGACCGCGACCTCGATGTCGTCCGGCCCGGGCAGCCGGGCCCGGCCCATGTCGATGGTGACGTCGCCGGGCGTGCCGTCCTCGGCGGCCTCGGCGACCTTCGCGGTCAGCACCCCGGAGCGGGTGGCGACGGACAGCTCGCCCGGCTCGGCCAGGCCGGCCTCGACCAGGAAGCGGGCGAAGACCCGCAGGCCGTTGCCGCACATCTCGGCGATGCTGCCGTCCGCATTGCGGTAGTCCATGAACCATTCGGCCCGGTCGGCCATCCCCGCGGCCGCCGGGTCGGCCGCCGCGCGCACCACGCGCAGCAGCCCGTCCCCGCCGAGGCCGGCCCGCCGGTCGCACAGCGCGGCGACGGTCTCGGGACCGATCTCCAGCGTGCCGTCCGGGTCCGGGACGATGACGAAGTCGTTCTGGGTGCCGTGTCCCTTGAAGAAGGGGATGCCGCCCTGCCGGGAAGAGGATGCGCTCACCCCTCCGATGGTACCGAGCGACGATCCGCCCGCCCGGGGCGGGAGCGGCTCAGCGCAGGTAGGCGACCCGCCAGACCGCGAGCGCGCAGGCGGCCACCGCGATCAGGGTGTAGACCACGATCGCCTTCCAGCCGGCCCGCTGCCCGGAGCCCCGGCGCGGCAGCCCCGGCCACTTGTAGCCGGCGTGCCGGGCGGCCATCGCGCCCCAGCCCATCGAGGCGGCGGTGAACAGCAGCCCGAGCATCCCAACCATGGTGGCGCGCGCCCCGGCCGAGCCGAAGGCGAGCGGGAAGGCGAACATCAGCGAGCCGAGGGTGCCCAGCAGGGCGATCGGCAGGGTCTGCCACCAGCGCAGCCGGCGCAGCGGGCGGATCTCCCGCTCGTGCACCGCGGCGTCGGGCGGGGTGCGGGTGTCCAGGGCGGGCACCGCGGCCGCGTAGGAGGTCGGCGCCTCCAGTCCGGTCAGCACGGGAAGGTCGCCCATCGTCGACTCGTCGAACTCCTCGGCCGGTGCGGTGACGCTGCCGCCCTGGCCGGATTCGGGGCCGGTACCCGTCGACACACGGCCTCCCCTGACAGTTCGACACGAGCGGACTCGCGGCCGGGCACGGTCGGCCCGTTCGGCCGACCCCTACGGCATCGATGATGGCATGTCCAGAGAGGCGTTCCGGGCCTGACCGGGGTCGACGGGTGATCCGTGGCCATCACGTGATCGGGCCGTGACCGCCGGTTCGTCCTGCACGGTCGCCTGCGCGCGCAGGTGCACTGCCCGATTGGCCGAAAACCCGTCCTACGCGGCCGGAACTCCCTGACGGCCGATCAGTTCGAGGGATCGTTCCAGCAGCTCGACGGGGTCGGTCCCGGCCGGCCGGGAGAGCCAGTCGATGCGGTCGTCGCGGCGGAACCAGGACTCCTGACGCCGCGCGAAGCGCTTGGTCGCCCGGACGGTCTCGGCCCGGGCCTCGTCCTCGGTGCACTCGCCGGCGAAGTGGTCGAGCACCTGCTGGTAGCCGAGCGCCCGGGAGGCGGTCCTGCCCTCGCGCAGCCCGATCTTCTCCAGCTCCCGCACCTCGTCCAGCAGCCCGGCCTCCCACATCCGGTCCACCCGCAGCGTGATCCGCTCGTCCAGCTCCGGGCGCGGCACGGCGACGCCGATCTGCGCCGTCTCGTACACGGCGGTGTTGCTCGGCAGGTTCGCGGTGAACGGCTGCCCGGTGATCTCGATGACCTCCAGGGCGCGGACGATCCGCCGGCCGTTGCCGGTGAGGATCGCCCCGGCGGCCGCCGGATCCAGCCCGGCCAGCCGCCGGTGCAGCGCGTACGGGCCGACCTCTTCGAGCTCGGCCTCCAGCCGGGCCCGCACCACCGGGTCGGTGCCCGGGAACTCCATCTCGTCGATCGCCGCCCGCACGTACAGCCCGGAGCCGCCGACCAGGACGGGCGTGCGGCCGGCGGCGAGCAACCGGTCGATCTCGGCCCGGGCCAGCCGCTGGTACTCGGCGACGCTGGCGGCCTCGGTGACGTCCCAGATGTCCAGCAGGTGGTGGGGCACTCCCCCGCGCTCGGCCGTGGTGAGCTTGGCGGTGCCGATGTCCATGCCCCGGTACAGCTGCATCGAGTCGGTGTTGATCACCTCGCCGTCGAGGCTTCGGGCGATGGCGACGGCCAGGTCGGACTTGCCGGCGGCGGTCGCGCCGACGACGCAGACCACACGGGGAGGGGCGACACGCGGGGTACGGGAGCTGCTCACCGTTCCAGTCTCCCAAAACCGCCGGGTGGCCGGAGACCGGGCTGCCGCCCGCCCGCGACTGAGCGACGATATGACTGTTTCCCGGACATTTTCCGGTTGTTTCCCCGGTTCCCCGGTTGGGCCGGTTTGCGAACTCTTTGCCGGGCCCGGTCGTTGTGCGGGAAAAGCCGACGAAGGAGATCGCCATGGGTCTGATGGACAACCTCAAGGGCAAGGCCGAGGAGCTCAAGGACAAGGCCAGCGAATTCGCGGGCAAGCACAGCGACCAGATCGAGAAGGCCGTGGACAAGGCCGGCGGCGCGATCGACAAGGCGACCAAGGGCAAGTACAGCGACAAGATCGAGCACGGCGCCGGCAAGGCCAAGGGCGCGGTCGGCGACTTCGCCCACAAGCCGAAGCCGGGCGACGAGGGGCAGCCCCCGCAGGCCTGATCCGGCTGCCCCGATCGGGCGGCCCCGGCCCGGAGGTCCCGCCCGGCCCGGCCCGGCTAGGACCAGGACGCCACGAAGTACCCGACCCCGTACGGCGCGTCCTGGTAGCCCAGCCGCCCGGTGAGGCCGGCGCCCTCCGCGGCGCCGGCCAGCACCTGCCAGGGCGCCCGGCCCTCGGCCTTGAGCTCGGCGGCCAGACCCGGGTCCAGCGCGGCCAGGACGGGCAGGTCGGCCGCGCCCAGGGCGGCGGCCAGCGCGGTGTCGAAGCCCTCGGCCCGCTCGTCCAGGTAGCCGGGGGCCTTCAGCGAACGGCAGGCGCTGCCGTCGCCGAGCACCAGCAGGGCGACCCGGTCGGCGAGGCCGGCCAGGCCCTGGCCGAGGCCGAGCATCCGGTCGGCGGGGGCGTCGGCGGGCACCGCGCAGGCGTGCGTCGGCAGGGTCACTCCGGCGCGCTCCAGCAGCCAGGCGCCGACGGTCAGCGAGGGGGCCAGTTCCGGCCCCTCGACCCGGTCCCCGGGCAGCTTGGCGACCAGCGGCACCCCGTAGCGGTGGAAGGAGCCGGCTCCGCCCTCGGTCCAGACCTCGGCCGCCGGCCCGGTGCCGACCACCACGACCAGCTGCGGCCCGGCCGCGACCAGCGCCGCCAGCGCCTCGTCGCAGGCCGCGCGCAGGGCGTCCAGCTCGGGCGCGGCCCCGGCGGCGACCTCGGGGACGAGCAGCGGCGGACAGGGGCACACGGCGGCGGCTACCAGCATGTGGATCACTCTAGGGCCTGTCCGGCGTCGCGGGCCCGGCAAGGACCCGCCGGACCGGCCCTGACCGAGAAGCCGGGCGGCCCGGCCGGAGCCGGAGCTCCCACCGGGCCGCCCGGAACACCCGCGGGTCAGTCGCCGCAGCAGGCCCCGCCCGCCGGAGCGGCCAGCGGCAGCTCGGCCGGGGCGCCGATCTTCGGCAGGCCGAGCATCACGCCGGCCGGCTTGGCGGCGGGCGCGGCCTGGCGCTTCTCCCAGGCGTCGCCGGCGCGGGTGCGGCGCACCGCGAGCGCCGGGCCCTCGGCGAGCAGGTGGTGCGGGGCGGCGTAGGTGATCTCGACGGTCACCGTGTCGCCCGGGCGCACCGGCTCCTCGGGCTTGGTGAAGTGCACCAGCCGGTTGTCGGGGGCGCGCCCGGAGAGCCGCCGGGTCTGGTCGTCCTTCTTGCCCTCGCCCTCGGCGACCAGGATCTCCAGGGTGCGGCCGACCTGCTTCTTGTTCTCCTCCCAGGAGATCTCCTCCTGGAGGGCGATCAGCCGGTCGTAGCGGGCCTGCACGACCTCCTTCGGGACCTGGTCCTCCATCTCCGCGGCGGGGGTGCCGGGGCGCTTGGAGTACTGGAAGGTGAAGGCGTTGGTGAAGCGGGCCTCGCGGACGACGTGCATCGTCTCCTCGAAGTCCTCCTCGGTCTCGCCGGGGAAGCCCACGATGATGTCGGTGGAGATGGCCGCGTCCGGCATCGCCTCGCGGACCTTGCGGATGATCCCGAGGAAACGCTCCTGCCGGTAGGAGCGGCGCATCGCCTTGAGGACGCGGTCCGAGCCGGACTGCAGCGGCATGTGCAGCTGGTGCATCACGTTCGGGGTCTCGGCCATCGCGGCGATCACGTCGTCGGTGAAGTCGCGGGGGTGCGGCGAGGTGAAGCGGATCCGCTCCAGGCCCTCGATCTGGCCGGCGGCGCGCAGCAGCTTGGAGAAGGCCTCGCGGTCCCCCAGGTCGGAGCCGTAGGCGTTGACGTTCTGGCCGAGCAGGGTCACCTCGATGACGCCCTCGTCCACCAGCGCCTCGATCTCGGCGAGGACGTCGCCGGGGCGGCGGTCCTCCTCCTTGCCGCGCAGCGCGGGGACGATGCAGAAGGTGCAGGTGTTGTTGCAGCCGACCGAGATGGCGACCCAGGCCGCGTACGCGGACTCGCGGCGGGTCGGCAGGGTGGAGGGGAAGGTCTCCAGCGACTCCAGGATCTCGACCTGGGCCTTGCGCTCGACCTCGGCCCGCTCCAGCAGCGCCGGCAGGTGGCCGATGTTGTGGGTGCCGAAGACCACGTCGACCCAGGGGGCGCGCTTGACGATGGTCTCGCGGTCCTTCTGCGCCAGGCAGCCGCCGACGGCGATCTGCATGCCCTTGTGACGGGTCTTGACCGGCGCGAGCTGGCCGAGGTTGCCGTACAGCTTGTTGTCGGCGTTCTCGCGCACCGCGCAGGTGTTGAACACCACCAGGTCCGGGTCGCCCTCGGGCCCGGCCTTGACGTACCCCGCGTCCTCCAGCAGGCCGGACAGCCGCTCGGAGTCGTGGACGTTCATCTGGCAGCCGTGCGTGACGACCTTGTAGCTCTTCAATCCGCTCTCACCGCTCACCAGACCAGGGTACGGGCAGCGGCGAAGCGCTTTTCCCGGAGCTTCCACCACCCGTTCCACTCCCGTTCGGCCGGAGCGCCTGGCAGTATCCCTGCATGGCCCCCACCACCCCGTCCCGTCTCGGCACCGCCGTCCGCACCGCGGCCCGCAGCCCGCTGTGGCGCACGGTGCTGGTGGTGGTGCTGCTGGTGGCCGGGTTCGGCGGCTGGTGGCTGTCGGGAGGCCGCTCGCCCGGGTACCCGCGCGGCGAGGTCCGCTTCGCCACCGGCGTGCAGCGCGGCGTCTACGACCGGTACGGGCAGCTGCTCCAGACCCACGTCTCCCGGGCCATGCCCGGGGTGCGGCTGGCCCTGGACAACTCCGAGGGCTCGATCGACAACCTCACCCGGGTGCTCCACGGCCGGGACACCTTCGCGATAGCCACCGCCGACGCGGTCGCCGACTACCAGGGCTCCGGCAAGGAGAAGCTGCGGGCCATCGCCCGGCTGTACGACGACTACCTTCAGCTGATCGTCCCGGCCTCCTCCCCGGTGCGCCGCACCGGGGACCTCAAGGGCCTGCGGGTGGGCGTCGGCCTGCCGCAGTCCGGGGTGAACCTGGTGACCAAACGGCTACTGGGTGCGGCCGGGCTGGACCCGGACCACGACATCGTCCCGGTGCCGAAGGGGATCGGCGAGGCCACCGACGACCTGCGCGCGGGCAGGCTGGACGCCTTCTTCTGGTCCGGCGGCCTGCCCACCAGCGCGCTCACCGACCTCTCCGACCACTTCCCGATCCGGGTCGTGCCGCTGAGCGACCTCTCCGAGGCCCTGCACAAGGCCGAGGGCGGCGGCACCGACGCCTACCGGGCGGCCACCATGCCCAAGGGCACCTACCCGAACGCCGAGCCCAAGGACGCCGTCGCCACGGTGGCCGTGCCCAACCTGCTGATCACCCGGGACGACGCGGACCCGGGCCTGGTCGAGGGCATGACCCGCGCGGTGATCGACAGCCGGGACCAGATCGGCGCCCAGGTGCACGCGGCCCAGCTGGTCGACCTGCGCACCGCCGTCTACACCGACCCGCTCCCGCTGCACACCGGCGCGGCGCGCTACTACCGCTCGGTGAAGCCGTAGGGCCACCCGCACCCGTCGGCTACCTCTCCGGGCGCTGCTTCTCCGGCCGCTACTTCTCCGGCCGCGGCACCGCCAGCGTCACCGCGAGCCCGGTCGGCTTGACCGGCGCGAAACCGAGCGTGCCGCCGCCGGCCGCCAGCAGGGTGCGGGCGATGGACAGCCCGAGCCCCGAACCGTCCACGTTCTGGTGCCGCGTGCTGCGCCAGAACCGGTCTCCGGCCCGGGACAGCTCGTCCTCGGTGAGGCCGGGCCCGGCGTCGGTGACGGTCACCGCGACCTCGTCCCGGCGCACCGCCACCCGCAGCCGCACCTCGCTGCCGGCCGGGCTGAACTTGAGCGCGTTGTCCACCACGGCGTCCAGGGCGGAGCCGAAGCCGATCGGGTCGGCCATCCCGATCGCCAGCGCCGGGCCGTCCCAGCGCAGCCCGATCCCGCGCTGCTCGGCCACCGGCCGCCAGGCGTCCACCCGGGCCAGGGTGAGCTCGGCGAGGTCGGTGCGCTCGGGTTCGGGGCGGGCGTGCTCGGCGGTGGCCAGGCCGAGCAGGTCGTCCAGCACCCGGGCCAGCCGTACGCCCTCCTCCCGTACGCCGCTGAGCTCCTCCTCGTGGCCCTCGGGCAGTTCCAGGCCGAGCAGCTCGACCCGCAGCAGCAGCGCCGACAGCGGGTTGCGCAGCTGGTGCGAGGCGTCCGCGACGAAGGCCTTCTGCTGGTCCATGGCGAGCACCACGTGGTCCGCCATCTCGTTGAACGAGCGGGCCAGCCGCTGGAGTTCGGGCGGTCCGCCGCCGGGGGCGACCCGGGCGGCCATCCGGCCGGTGGCGATGTCGTGGGTGGCCCGGTCCAGGGTGCGCACCGGGCGCAGCACCCACTCGGTGAGCCGGACGGCGAGCAGCACGGCGACGATCATCGCGGCGGCCTCGCCCGCGCCGATCACCAGCCACTGGTGCACCACCCGGGTGCGCAGCGCCTGGGTCGGGGACTCGCTGAGCACCACCGCGACCACGTCGCCGTCGCGCACCACCGGGGCGGCGACGGTGATCGTCCGGTCCGGCGTCCACGGCCAGACCTGCGGCGGGTTGTGGCTGCGCCGCCCGTCCAGCGCCTCCTGGAAGGCCTGGGCGCCCCAGCCTCCGACGGGCACCCGCCAGCCGTCCGGGGCGGCCGAGATCGCCTGGCCGTCGCGCTGGAAGATGCCCAGGCGCACGCCGTACAGGTCGTGGTAGCGGCGGACCTCGGCGTCGATCGCGCGCTGCCGGCTGACGTCGCCGGGGGCGGGTTCCGGGTCGCCCTTGCGGGCGGAGTCGACGGCGCCGGAGGTGGGCAGGTCCTGGGCGAGGCGGGCGGCGTCGTCGAGCCGGTCGACGACCACCTTGGTCTGTTCGGCCGCCGCGACCGCCGCCGCGAGCGGCAGCCCCAGGGCGGCCAGGACGCAGAGCATGAGGGCGATCAGGATGCCGAGCAGGCGGGTGCGCACGTGCGGTCAGTGCTCCGCGGGAGCGGGCGAGGCAGGAGCGGGCGAGGCGGAAGCGGGCGAGGCAGGAGCGGCCGGGACCGGCGGGGCGGATTCGGCCGCGGCGGGCGTCGGACAGTCCGGGATCAGCCGGTAGCCGACCCCGCGCACGGCCTCGACCAGGCCGGGCAGCGCCAGCTTGTTGCGCAGCGAGCCGATGTGCACCTCCAGGGTGCGCCCGTTGCCCTCCCAGCCGCTGCGCCAGACCTCGCTGAAGATCTGCTCGCGCCGGTAGACCACGCCGGGGCTCTGGGCGAGCAGCGCGAGCAGGTCGAACTCCTTGCGGGTGAGCGGCACGTCGCGGCCGTCCACGCTGACCCGGCGGCGCTCCCGGTCGATCCGGATGCCGCGGGACTCCAGCGGGCCGCGCTGCTGGGGCACGGTGTCGGGCGCGGGCACCGCCACCGCGGCGGGGGCGGCGCCGCGGCGGGCCACGGCGTGGATGCGGGCGAGCAGTTCGCCCATGTCGTACGGCTTGGTGACGTAGTCGTCGGCGCCCAGGTTGAGGCCGTGGATCCGGGAGCGGACGTCGGCGCGGGCGGTGACCATGATCACCGGCACGCCGCTGCCGGCCCTGATCCGGCTGCACACCTCGAAGCCGTCGCGGTCGGGCAGCCCGAGGTCGAGCAGCACCACGCGGTACGGCTCGTTGCCGTCCGGCACCAGGGCGTCCAGCGCCTCGTGGCCGCTGCGGGCGTGCCGGACCTGGAAGCCGTGCCGGCCCAGCACCGCGACCAGCGCGGCCGCCACGCGTTCGTCGTCCTCGACGAGCAGTAGTCGCATCCTGTTCTCCTCCTTCCCCCACGTGATCACCGATGATCACCGGGCCGATCGTTCAGGGCCCGGTCCTGCGCAGTATGGGCCAGCGAACGGCCCGGCGCCAGGTTCGACCGCCCACCGGCCCCGGGGGGAACGGGGAGCACCGGAGCGGATTCCCGCTGTGACATGCCCCGGCGGCGCCCGCGCGAACAGCGCATGGGCGCCGTGTGGCCGTTTCGTGATCCTCAAGTTCCGCTCAGATCGGCTGACGGCGCACGCTCGGGGCTCCTAAGGTCGGCCCACCGGGGGCTGCGGCTCCGCCGGCCGCGGCCCCCGGATTCGTACCACCATTGCCTGCCAAGGGAGTTGAGACCTCCAGAGCAGGCTTGATTCGACGACAGAGGGAGCAGGCGCGATGACCGAGAGCCCGGTCGAGGACTCCAACCCCGCAGCCGCCCCGCTGGTCGTGCTGAGCAACGTCAACAAGCACTACGGCGCGCTGCACGTACTGCAGGACATCGACCTGGAGATCGCCCAGGGCGAGGTGGTCGTGCTGATCGGCCCGTCCGGGTCGGGCAAGTCGACGCTCTGCCGGACGATCAACCGGCTGGAGACGATCGACTCCGGCGCGATCACCATCGACGGCCGGCCGCTGCCCGACGAGGGCAGGGAACTGGCCCGGCTGCGCGCCGAGGTCGGCATGGTGTTCCAGAGCTTCAACCTGTTCGCGCACAAGACCGTGCTGGAGAACGTCGTCATCGGCCAGGTGAAGGTGCGCAAGGTGCCCCGCCCTGAGGCCGAGAAGACCGCCCGGGGCCTGCTGGAGCGCGTCGGCGTCGGCGCGCAGGCGGACAAGTACCCGGCCCAGCTCTCCGGAGGCCAGCAGCAGCGCGTGGCGATCGCCCGCGCGCTGGCGATGAAGCCCAAGGTGATGCTCTTCGACGAGCCCACCTCCGCGCTGGACCCGGAGATGGTCAACGAGGTGCTGGAGGTCATGCGCCAACTGGCCGCGGACGGCATGACGATGGTCGTGGTCACCCACGAGATGGGCTTCGCCCGCTCCGCCGCCAACCGGGTGCTGTTCATGGCCGACGGGAAGATCGTCGAGCAGAACACCCCGGACGCCTTCTTCACCGCGCCGCGCTCCGAGCGCGCCAAGGACTTCCTCTCGAAGATCCTCCACCACTGACGCTTCGAGACCCGCGGGCCCGCCCCGGCCACCGTGCCGGCCGGCCCTGCCCGTGCACGCCTTCCAGACGCCAGAGCCCGGTTGACGCCGCGCGCCGCGGCCCATCCCCAGGAGAACCCTCATGAGGACTTCCCGCACCCTCGCCGTCGCACTCTGTGCCGTCGCGCTCACCGCCACCGCCGCCTGCGGCAAGGACGGCACCCCCGGCGCCACCGCCGCGAGCAGTGGCGCCGGCGCCCCCGCGCTGCCGAGCTACACGGTCAAGACCGACGTCAAGGTCGACTCCGCGGTCCTCGCCGAGGCCAAGAAGCGCGGCCAGCTGATCATCGGCGCCAAGGCCGACCAGCCGAACCTCGGCTGGGAGGACGTCGCCAGCGGCGACCGCAGCGGCTTCGACATCGAGATCGCCAAGATGATCGCCGCCGACCTCGGCTTCACCCCGCAGCAGATCAAGTGGCAGACCCTCGTCTCCTCGCAGCGCGAGCCGGCCATCGCCAAGGGCCAGATCGACTTCTACGTCGGCACCTACAGCATCAACGACGAGCGCAAGAAGAGCGTCTCCTTCGCCGGCCCGTACTACATCGCCGGCCAGGACCTGCTGGTGAAGGCCGACAACACCTCGATCACCGGCCCGGAGAGCACCGGCGGCAAGAACGTCTGCACCGCCACCGGCTCGACCTCGATCAAGAACATCCAGCAGTACAACCCGAAGGTCACCCAGTTCGACACCTACTCGGCCTGCGTCGAGAAGCTGATGTCCGGCGAGGTCGACGCGGTCACCACCGACGACGCGATCCTCAAGGGCTACGCCTCCAAGTACGCCCCCAAGCTCAAGGTGGTCGGCAAGCCGTTCACCAAGGAGAACTACGGCGTCGGCCTCAACAAGGACGACAAGGCCCTGCGCGACGCGATCAGCGACGCCCTCAAGGCCCACGAGGACAACGGCGACTGGAAGAAGGCCTACGACGCGACCCTGGGCGCCTCCGGCTCCGCGGCGCCGGACGTCCCGGCCCTCGACCGCTACTGATCCGCCCGCCGTACGTCGAATCCCGACCATGAACTGAGAGGAGGGCCGCCGGATGGGGTTCCTGTTCGAGGACGACAACTTCGCGTTGTTCCGCGACGGCTTCCTACAGACGATCGAGGTGAGCGCGCTCAGCGCTCTGCTCGCCCTGCTGCTGGGCACCCTGCTGGCGGCCTTCCGGGTCTCCCCGGTGCCGGCCCTGCGCGCCTTCGGCACCACGTGGGTGACGGTCTTCCGCAACACCCCGCTGACCCTGCTGTTCTTCGCCGTCACCTTCGGCCTGCCGCCGCTGGGCGTGCACTTCAGCCACCTGGCGTTCGCGGTGCTGGCGCTCGGCGGGTACACCGCCTCGTTCGTCTGCGAGGTGATCCGCTCCGGCATCAACACCGTGCCGCTCGGCCAGGCGGAGGCCGCCCGCAGCCTCGGCATGACCTTCGGCCAGACCCTCACCCTGGTCGTCC
This sequence comes from Kitasatospora sp. NPDC005856, assembly GCF_040629945.1. Taxonomy (NCBI): domain Bacteria; kingdom Bacillati; phylum Actinomycetota; class Actinomycetes; order Kitasatosporales; family Streptomycetaceae; genus Kitasatospora; species Kitasatospora sp. NPDC005856. The sequence goes on from NZ_JBEXWT010000071.1 coordinate 13,481, forward strand.
TGCCGCAGGCCGCCCGGACCGTCCTGGGCCCGATGAGCAGCGTGTTCATCGCCCTGCCCAGGAACTCGGCGATCGCCGGCGCGTTCAGCGTCCCCGAGCTGTACAGCGCCCAGCAGACCTTCTCCGAGCGCGGCTACTCGATCTTCGCCATCTTCTTCTGGGTGGCCTGCGCCTACCTGCTGATCAGCGCGACGGTCGCCACGTTCTTCCGGTTCCTGGAATCCCGACTGGCGGTGGCCCGATGAGCTTCTTCAACCGTCAGGCTTCGGCCAGCGTCCTCTACGACACCCCCGGCCCGCGGACCCGCGCCCGCTACCGCGCGTTCGGCGTGCTCTCGGTGCTCGCCATCGCCGGTCTCCTCTGGTACGTCTTCAGCGCGCTGAACGACAACGGCCAGTTCGACGCCGGCCTCTGGGACGCCTTCCAGTACACCTACGTCCAGCAGCAGATCGTGGACGGACTGCTGTCCACCCTGGAGGCGTTCGGGCTCGCGGCGGCCTTCTCGCTCACCCTGGGCGCCCTGCTGGCGGCCGGTCAGCTCTCCGACCACCGGCCGGTCCGCTGGTTCTGCACGGCCTTCACCCAGTTCTTCCGGGCGATGCCGCTGCTGATCCTGATCGTGGGGCTCTACTACGCCTTCTTCGCCCAGCAGCCGATGTGGGCACTGGTGCTCGGCCTCACCCTCTACAACGGCGCGGTCCAGGCCGAGATCATCCGCAGCGGCGTCAACGCCGTCCCGCGCGGCCAGGGCGAGGCGGCGTACGGGCTCGGCATGCGCAAGACCCAGGTGATGACGTCCATCCTGGTGCCGCAGGCCGTCCGCTCGATGCTGCCCTCGATGATCGGCCAGCTGGTCGTCACCCTCAAGGACACCTCGCTCGGCTTCATCATCACCTACCACGAGCTGCTGTTCGTCGGTAAGAAGATCGCCAGCCAGCCTCTCAACGCCGCGGGCTTCCCCTACATCCCCGTGGTGCTCGTGATCGGCCCGATCTACATCGCGATGTGCCTGTTGTTGACCGCGCTCGCACGCTGGATCGAAGCACGTGGCCGTCGCGGCGCGAACCGGCGCACTTCAGCTTCTGCTTGACGGACACGCAGGTGAACTGTTGCATTGCTCTTCGTGACACCTCCCGGGAGCATCCACGCGGCATATGCGGCAGCGGTAACTGACGCCGGCCGATCGGCCGGTTCGTGCCCGGAGGTTCCCTCATGGACCCGGTGATCGTGGTCGGGGCCGGACCGGTCGGTCTGGCCCTGGCCCTCGCCCTGGCCCGGCACGAGGTGCCCACCGTCGTCCTGGACGAGGGCTCCGGGCTCTGCCCCGAAGGCCCTCGCAGCCTCGTGCTCGGCGCCGACACCGCCGCCTTCCTGACCCGGATCGGCTACCCGCGGGCCGTCTCGGACTCCGCGCTGTGGGACTCCTTCGCCGTCTGGCGCCGCCGCCAGGAGGTGCTGCGGATCGACCTCACCGACTCGCCCACCTTCCACCTCCCCCAGCACCGCCTCCAGCGCGGGCTGCGGGACGCGCTGACCGGCACCCCGCTGATCAGGCTGGTCCCGCTCAACCGGGTCGTCGAGCTCGAACAGGACCGGGACGGCGTCAGCGTCCGCACCACGGGCACCCAGGACGGCTCCACCACCTGGTGGCGCGGCAGCCACCTGGTCGGCTGCGACGGCGCCAGATCCACCGTCCGCAAGCTGCTGAAGATCCGTTTCCCCGGCCGCCCCGCGGTCGACCGCAACGCCATCGCCACCGTCCGGGTCGACCTGCCCTTCGACGGCGCCCGGCTGCACCGCGAGCCCCCGTGGCGCGGCGACCGCGAGGCCTCCGCCCGTCCGCTGCCGGACGGCGTCTGGCGGCTCGACTGGCGGCTGCCCCCCGGCCGTCCCGCCGCCACCGAGACGGTCGACCCGCACGCCACCTGGCCCGGCATCGTCACCGGCGACACCCTGCTCACCCGGGTCACCTCCACCCTGGCCGGCTGGTGCGGAGAGCTGCCCCGGTTCGAACTGCTGGCCGCCGCCGACCACACCGCCCAGCAGCGGCTCGCCGCCCGCTTCCGGGTCGACCGCTGCTTCCTGGCCGGCGACGCCGCCCACCTGCACGGCGCGCTCGGCATGCAGAACCTCACGGACGGGCTGCGCGACGCCGACAACCTCGCCTGGCGGCTCGCCCTCGCCTGGCACCTCCACTCCGGCGGACCGCAGCCCGGCGGATCACTGCTGGACGGCTACGAGGCCGAGCGGCGCGGAGCGGTCGGCGCCCGGCTGCGCGCCGTCGACCAGTCCATGCCGCTGCTGCGCCCGCTGCGCGGCTGGCAGCAGACCCGGCGCTCGCTGTTGACCGGCGGCTTCCGCAAGCACGCCCCGCTGCTCGCCGACGGCCAGCTCGGCACCGGCCGGTTCGGCGGCGCGCCGGCCTACCCGGCGGCGCCCTCCGGCGTCCCCGGCCGGGTCCCGGCGCAGCGCGGCGCGCGCGGCACCACCTCGCTCAGCGAGCTGCTGCCCGCCACCGCCCCCGGCGTGCTCGTCCCGGACCTGCCGGTGCTCGCCGACGACGGCACCCCCGACCACCTGCACGCCCGGCTCGGCACCACCTTCCTGCTGCTACTGGTCGCGCCCGGCACGGCCGTCTGGTCCTCCGAGCACTGGCTCGGCGCCGGGCTGATGCCCCGCCTCGCCGAGGTCGCCGCGGCCCTGCCCGTCCCCGCCGAGGTGCTGGTCACCGAGGACTACCCGGGCGCCGGCCCGCACACCGTCCTGCTGATCCGCCCGGACGGCCACCTCGTCGGCGTCACCCAGGGCGCCGTCGCCGAGGACCTCCTCGCCCTCGCCGACCGTGCCCGCGGCGGCCCGGCCACGCTCACCCCGGCCCCCGACCCGGCCGAGCAGCCCGCGTCCCGGCAGGTGGACTCCCCGAGCCAGGGCGTGTCCTAGGCCCTCGGACGCCCGGGAGCCCGTCTGTTGTCCCGGAGCCCGTCTGTTGTCCCGGAGCCCGTCGGTCGTCCTAGCCCGCCACCGCCGTGGCCCGGCTCTCGCGGACGACCGTCACCCGGATCCGGCCCGGACAGGTCAGCTCGGTGGAGACCTGACGGGCGACCTCACGGGCGATCAGTTCCGCTCCCAGGTCGTCCACCGCGTCCGGGCGGACCATCACCCGCACCTCGCGGCCGGCCTGCATCGCGTACACCTCGGCCACGCCCTCGTACGAGCGCGCGATCTCCTCCAGCCGCGCCAGCCGCCGGACGTACAGCTCCAGCGACTCCTTGCGCGCGCCCGGCCGGCCACCCGAGCAGCCGTCCGCGGCCTGGGTCAGCACGGCCGTCACGGTACGGGGATCGACCTCGTTGTGGTGGGCGGCGATCGCGTGCACCACCTCGGCGGACTCGCCGTGGCGCCGGGCGAGCTCCGCGCCCACCGCGGCGTGGCTGCCCTCGGACTCATGGGTGAGCGCCTTGCCGATGTCGTGCAGCAGCGCCGCGCGCCGCACCGGCTCCGGGTCCACCCCGAGCTCGGCGGCCATCATCCCGGCCAGGTGCGCGGACTCCAGCAGGTGGCCCAGCACGTTCTGCCCGTACGACGCCCGGTAGCGCAACGAGCCCAGGGTGCGGACGAGTTCGGGGTGCATCCCGCCGACCCGCGCGTCCAGCAGGGCGTCCTCGCCGGCCCGGACGCAGCGCTGCCCGACCTCCTCGCGGCTGCGCTCGTGCAGGTGCTCGATCCGGGTCGGGTGGATCCGGCCGTCCTCGACCAACTGCTCGAGGGTGAGCCGGGCGGCCTCCCGGCGAACCGGGTCGAAGCAGGACAACTGCACCGACTCGGGGGTGTCGTCGACGATCAGGTTCACGCCGGTGACCGCCTCGAAGGCGCGGATGTTGCGGCCCTCCCGGCCGATGATCCGGCCCTTGATGTCCTCGTTCGGCAGCCGGAGCACGGTGACGGCGCTCTCCGCGGTCTGCTCCGTCGCCAGCCGCTGGATCGCTCCGGCGACGATGTCCCGGGCCCGCCGCTCGCCCTCCTCCTTGGCCTCGCGCTCGATCTCCCGGACGGTGACGGCGGCCTCCCGCCGGACCGACTCCTCGGCCTCCCGCAGGAGTTCGGCGCGGGCCTGCTCGGTGGAGAGCCCTGCGGCCCGCTCCAGCGCCGCCACCCGGCGGGCGACGAGTGCCTCGGACTCGCTCCGGTGCCGCCCCAACTCGACCGAGCGCTCCGTCAGTTCGTCCTCGCGGCGGCGCAACCGGCGCAGTTCCTCGGCCACGTCCCGCTCGCGCCGGGCGAGTTCGGCCCGCTGCCCGGCGCTCTGCTGCTCGGCCCTTCGGCGGATCAGCTCGGCCTCGGCCAGCGCGCGGTGCCGGGCCGCCCGGAGCCGCCTGACCGCCAGCCCGGCGGCCACCAGGAACACCAGCAGGAGGAACCCGGCCGTTCCGGCGACCGCCACCAGCGAGCCGCTCGGGCCGGTGCCCGCCGAGATCCCCATTGCCGCCCACTCCCCCGTCGCCGCGCGGGCCGCCGTCGGAGGCGCCCCGGGAACTGAAGGCGAGGCTAGGTCGGGGTCACGAAACGGTCAAGAGTTGACCAGGTTCACTCCAGGACACCTACAGAACTGCCACTACTCCCGACCCGGTAGTTCACTCTGCTCCTCCTCCAGCGCGCTGCGCACCACCCGGAACGCCAGGCCCTCGGAGTAGCCGCGCCGGGCCAGCATCCCGACCAGCCGCCGGGTGCGCACCTGGGTGTCCAGCCCCCGGGTGGACCGCAGCTTGCGCTCGACCAGCGCCCGGGCCGCGTCCTCCTCGTCGTCGTGGTCGAGCTGGGCGACGGCCTGCTCGACCAGGTCGGCGGCGACGCCCTTGGTGCGCAGCTCCTGGGTCAGCGCCCGGCGGGACAGGCCCCGGACGGCGTGCCGGGACTCCACCCAGGCCGCGGCGAAGGCCGCGTCGTCGATCAGCCCGACCTCTTCGAGCCGGGTGAGCACCTCGTCGGCGACCTCGTCCGGGATCTCCCGCTTGCGCAGGGCGTCGGCGAGCTGCTTCCGGGTCTTGGCGGCGCCGGTCAGCAGCCGCAGGCAGACGTCCCGCGCGCGGTTCTCCGGATCGACCGACTCCTCGGCCCGCTTCCGGGAGGTACGGCCGGCGCCCTCCTGCCCGGAGGGCCCTGCCGACCCGGCTGACCCGGCTGACCCGGCTGACCCGGCCGCGGAACGGCCCCGACGCGCGCCGCGCCCGGGGGCCGAGGCGGCCGCACCCCCGTGACCGGCCGCCTCGCCTCCGTCCCGCCCGCTCGCCACGGCCGTCGGTGTCGAAGCGGGCCCGTCCGCCTCGTGTTCCTCGGCCGCCAGGGCCGAGCGCCGCCGTCGGCGGCCGGTGGGCAGCTCGGAGGCGGAGACCAGGCCGAGCGACTCGACGGAGGCCTCCGCCGACTCCGGCCCGGGTGCCGCGCCGCGCCGCGCCCGGGCCGGAGCCAGGTCGAACTCCGACTCGGAGCCGGATGCCCACTGCGTGGTGGACGGGCGGTCGCGCCGGGAGAGCCGCCCCCCGGGCCTCTCGGCCACCGGCTCCGGTTCCTCCGCGACCGCGGCGAACCAGTCCGGCGGCCCGTAGTCGTCGTCCTCCGGGCCCGCCGGGCCACCGCCCACCGTGTCGTACTGCGTCAACGGATCAGGCCTTGGCCGCCGCCGTCTTCTTCGCCGCGGCCGTCTTGGCGGCGGTCGCGGTGATCGGCTTGGCGGCGCCGTCGGCGGCCTCGGCGGCCTCGGCCCCGCCCTCGGCCGGCTCCTCCACCTTCGGGCCGATGCCGAGCTTGCCCTTGATCTTCCGCTCGATCTCGTCGGCGAGCTGCGGGTTGTCCCGCAGGAAGTTGCGGGCGTTCTCCTTGCCCTGGCCGAGCTGGTCGCCCTCGTAGGTGTACCAGGCGCCCGACTTGCGGATGAAGCCGTGCTCCACGCCCATGTCGATCAGGCCGCCCTCGCGGCTGATGCCCACGCCGTAGAGGATGTCGAACTCTGCCTGCTTGAACGGCGCGGCGACCTTGTTCTTGACCACCTTGACGCGGGTGCGGTTGCCGACCGCCTCGGTGCCGTCCTTCAGGGTCTCGATCCGGCGGATGTCGAGGCGGACCGAGGCGTAGAACTTCAGCGCCCGGCCACCCGTCGTGGTCTCCGGCGAACCGAACATCACGCCGATCTTCTCGCGCAGCTGGTTGATGAAGATCGCGGTGGTGTTCGACTGGTTCAGCGCACCGGCGATCTTGCGCAGCGCCTGGCTCATCAGCCGGGCCTGCAGACCGACGTGCGAGTCGCCCATCTCGCCCTCGATCTCGGCGCGCGGGACGAGCGCCGCGACCGAGTCGATGATCACCAGGTCGATCGCGCCGGAGCGGATCAGCATGTCGGTGATCTCCAGCGCCTGCTCACCGGTGTCCGGCTGGCTGACCAGCAGGGCGTCGGTGTCCACGCCGAGCTTCTTGGCGTACTCCGGGTCGAGCGCGTGCTCCGCGTCGACGAACGCGACCGTGCCGCCGGCCTTCTGGGCGTTGGCGGCCAGGTGCAGGGTCAGGGTGGTCTTACCGGAGGACTCGGGGCCGTAGATCTCGACCACTCGGCCGCGCGGGATGCCGCCGACACCGAGGGCGACGTCCAGGGCGGTGGACCCGGTGGAGATCACCTCGACCGGCTCGTTCGCCTTCTCGCCGAGGCGCATCACCGAGCCCTTGCCGAACTGCCGCTCGATCTGGGCGAGAGCGGTCTCCAGGGCCTTCTCGCGGTCCGTACCTGCCATGGCTTTTTCCCTCGGGTTCTGTGCTGTGCGCTTCATCGTCCTCGACGCTAGCGCGTCCCACTGACAAACGAGCCCTACCGGACTCCGCCTGTGGAAAACTCCTCGCCGGAGAGTACAAAGAACATCTGTTCGATTCAAGCGTCGCACGTCCGGGCCGCGCCGCTCCCGAGGACGCCCCCGGGAGCGGCGTCCCGGGTCACTCCCCGCGCCCCGTCCCGTCCCCGCGTCCCGTCCCGTCCCCGCGTCCCGTCCCGTCCCCGCCGACCATCCGGCGCAGCCGCCGGGCCGCCTCCCGGCGCAGTTCCCGCCGGGCCCGCTGCTGCTCGCCCCGGTCGATCCGCGGATCGGTGGCCACCTCGTACCGCCGCACGTACGTCCCCACGAAGCCCTGGAGCGTCGCCGCCGCCGGGATCGCGATCACCGCGCCCACCGCGCCGAGCAGCGCCGCCCCCGCGATCACCGAGCCGAAGGCCAGCGCCGGGTGCACGTCCACCGTCCGCGCGGTGATCCGCGGCTGCAGCAGGTAGTTCTCGATCTGCTGGTAGACCACCACGAAGCCCAGCACCCACAGCGCGTCCACCGGTTCCACCGTCAGCGCCACCAGCACCGGCAGCGCCCCGGCCAGGTACGTCCCGATGGTCGGCACGAACTGCGACATGACGCCCACCCAGACCGCCAGCGCCGCCGCGTACGGCAGGTCCAGCAGCGTGAACATCACCCAGTGCCCGGCGGACGACACCACCGCGAGCAGCGCCCGGGAGTACAGGTAGCCGCCGGTCTTGGCGAGCGCGATCTCCCAGGCCCGCAGCACCTCGGCCTGCTTGGCGGGCGGCAGCATCGAACAGACCGTCCGGCGCACCCGCGGGCCCTCGGCGGTGAAGTAGAAGGTGAAAAGTCCGACCGTGAAGGCCTGGAAGAGCCCGCCGATCAGGGTGGAGGAGACACCCCAGACGTTGTCGGCGGCCTGCTGGACATAGTTCTCGATGGTGCCGGAGTCCTTGAGCAACCGTTTCTGCAACTCGCCCAGCGAGAGGTCCTGGTGGAAGGTCCGGTTGATCCAGCCGATCAGGTTGTCGACCAGGTGCGGCAGGTCCCCGGCGATCTTCGCCACCTGGTCGACCAGCAGCGTGCCGAGCGCGGCGAGGAAGCCCACCACCGCCACCCCGACCGCCACGAACACCAGGAAGGTCCCCACGCCCCGGCGCACCCCCCGCGCCGCCATCCGGTCCACGGCCGGCTCCAGCGCCAGCGACAGGAAGAACGACACCAGCAGCATCACGAACAGGTCGATCAGCTGCCGGAACGCCCAGTCGGCAAGCTGGAACACCCCCACCAGCACCAGGAACAGCACCATCGCCCGCGGCAGCCAGCGCGGCATCCCGCCGCCCCAGATGGCCCCGCCCGCCGGGGTGCCCTCGGCACCCCGGTCCGAATTCTTCTGCTCCGCGCTATTTGTCACCCGGACAGTCTGTCCCATGGCGCCCGGAGGCCGGCACTAGCGCAGCGTCCCGGAGACGCCCTGGGTGTCGCAGACCACACGCCAGACGTCCTTGGCCTCCCAGCCCGCCTCCAGCGCCTGGTGCACCGTCCGCCCGCCCAGCTCGCTCATCACGTGGTCGGTCGCGAACGACTCCGCGTACGCCTCCCCGAAGTGCGCGTACATCCGTCGCCAGAACTCCGTCAGCCTCATGCCTCGAGTATCCAGGACCGCGCCGGCCCCACGCCGCCGTCTTCAGCGCGGCAGCACCACCAGGCCCGCCCCGAAGTACTGCCGCTCCGCGCACCCGAACGCCCCCGGAGGACACCCCGAGGCCGCCGTCCCCGCCAGCGCCCCGGCCAGGCCGTCCGCCCCCAGCTCGGGATGCAGCGCCGCCACCACCGCCACCGCCCCGGTCACGTGCGCGGCCGCCATCGAGGTCCCGGCCAGCGCCGCGAACCGCCCGTCCGGCCAGTCGGAGACGATCGCCCCCTGCGGTCCACCGTCCGGGTCGCCCCCGGGCGCGGCCAGCGAGACCCGTCCGCGCCCGTAGTTGGAGTAGCCCGCCGGGTGCCCGTCCCGGTTGACGGCGGTGACGGTGACCACCCCGGGCAGCTCGCCGGGCAGCCGCACGCACTCGGTGCCCAGGTGCCGGACGGGCGCCGGCCCCGACACCCGGTCGTTGGGGCTCCGCTCGTCGGTCCGCCCGGCGCCGAGGTCCTGCCCGTCGTTGCCCGCCGAGGCGACCACCACCGCCCCGGCCCGCCGGGCGTACCCGGCGGCCCGCCCCACGGCCGCGATCAGTGCCGCCTGGTCCCGTTCCTCGGGGCAGTTGTACTTCCACGGGTCGGCGAAGTAGCTGTTGTTGATCGCCCTGGCCCCGTGGTCGGCGGCCCAGAGCATCCCGCAGACGACGTTCTCGGCGTAGTACTGCCCGAGCGGCCCGAGCAGTCGGACGGCGGCGATCCGCACGCCCGGGGCGACCCCGGTGACGCCGCGACCGTCCCGGGTGGCGCCCACGATCCCGGCGACGTGCGTGCCGTGCCCGCTCTCGACCACCCCGGCGTCGGGCCGCCAGGCGCCGGTGCGGGCATCGGGCCGGCCGTCCGCGCAGGAGGCGGAGGCCTTCGGATCGACGGCGGCGCGCAGGTCCGGGTGGGTGTCGTCGACGCCGGAGTCCAGCACGGCGACCAGCACCCCGTGCAGCGCGTCGGCGCCCGGCACCGCGCCGCCGGACACCGCCGGGGCACCGCCCGCCCGGATGCCGGCGCCCGCGACCATGGCGAGGTTCCAGGCGCCCGCCTCCCCCGGGTCGGGCACCGTCACCGTCCCCGAGTCCGCCCGGTCACCACCGCGCGCGAGGACGTCCCCGCTCCGGCCCGCCCCCCGCCCTGCCACCGCCCCCGCCGCACGCGCACCCGTAGCCGTACCCGCACCCGTACCCGCCGAGAAGTCCCCGGTCCCCGCCACCGCCCGCGGCGGCGCGACCACCGGAGCGGTCCTGGTCGCCCCGGCGGCGGCGATCCCGGGCCGGGCCCGCACCCGGTCGGCGAACGCGCCGGTCGCGTACACCAGCACGGCCCCGATCTGCGGGTACTCCTGGACCACCTGCCCGCCCGCCGCCCGGCTCTCCGCGCCGGCCCGGGCCGCCCCGGCGGCGTCCTCGCCCTCGGCCAGCACCAGGTAGCTGAGGTACGCCCGCCCCGCCCCGGACACGTAGGGGACGGCGCCACCCACCACGAGCGCCGTGAGCAGCATCGCGAGCAGCGCCCGGGCGGGCCCGCCGACCCGGCGGCGCCGGACGGTCCTGCCCCGCGCGTGCACCTGCGCCATCGCACGGTCTCCGCTCGTCGGTCCGGTGGGTCACGGCTGGATCAAGCCTCGATTCCTCACCATATGAGCGGATCGTCCTTTCTGCTCCCCGGCTTGCACCCCTCCCGATCCCCGCCCCTCGCACCGCCCGTCGCACCGCCCCCGCACCCGCGCCCCACCCCCGGATGTCGGTCCCACCCGGCACCATGGGGGCATGGCGCCCCAGACCCCGCCCCCGCCCGCCCACGACCCCCTGGCCGGCTTCGCCCCCGCCACCCGGGCCTGGTTCACCGGTGCCTTCTCCGCCCCCACCGCCGCCCAGTCCGAGGCCTGGCAGGCCATCCGGCGGGACACGGACGTCCTGGTGGTCGCCCCCACCGGCTCCGGCAAGACGCTGGCCGCCTTCCTCTCCGCCCTCGACCGCCTCAGCAGCACCCCTGCCCCCGCCGAGCCCAGACGCCGCTGCCGGGTCCTCTACGTCTCCCCGCTCAAGGCCCTCGCGGTGGACGTCGAACGGAACCTGCGAGCCCCGCTCGCCGGCCTGCGCCAGGCCGCCGTCCGGCTCGGCCTGCCCGAGCCCGAGGTCCAGGTCGCCATCCGCTCCGGCGACACCCCGGCCGCCGACCGCCGCCGCTTCGCGACCCACCCGCCGGACATCCTGATCACCACCCCCGAGTCGCTGTTCCTGCTGCTCACCTCCGCCTCCCGGGACGCCCTGCGCGGCGTGGACACGGTGATCCTGGACGAGGTGCACGCCGTCGCCGGCACCAAGCGCGGCGCCCACCTCGCGCTCAGCCTGGAGCGGCTGGACGAGCTGCTGGACCGCCCGGCCCGCCGGATCGGCCTGTCCGCGACGGTCCGCCCGGTCGAGGAGGTGGCCCGCTTCCTGAGCCCCCGGCGCGGCGCCACCGTGGTGCAGCCCGCCTCCACCAAGGACTTCGACCTCTCGGTGGTCGTCCCCGTCCCCGACCTCGACGACCTGCCCGCCGCCCCGGCCACCGGCGGCGCCGCCGGCAGCGACCCGCAGCGGCAAGCGTCGATCTGGCCGCACGTCGAGGAGCGGATCGTCGACCTGGTCGAGGCCCACCGCTCGACCATCGTCTTCGCCAACTCCCGCCGGCTGGCCGAGCGGCTGTGCAACCGGCTGAACGAGATCGCCCACGAGCGCGCCACCGGCACCGCCGTCCCCGAGGCGCACGCCCCGGCCCAGCTGATGGGCGGCTCGGGCGCGGCCAAGGGCGCGCCCCCGGTGATCGCCCGGGCCCACCACGGCTCCGTCTCCAAGGAGCAGCGGTCCCTCGTCGAGGAGGAGTTGAAGGCCGGCCGGCTGCCCGCCGTGGTCGCCACCTCCAGCCTGGAGCTGGGCATCGACATGGGCGCCGTCGAGCTGGTCGTCCAGGTCGAGTCCCCGCCCTCGGTCGCCTCCGGCCTCCAGCGGGTCGGCCGGGCCGGCCACCAGGTCGGCGCCGTCTCCACCGGCGTCTTCTTCCCCAAGTACCGGGGGGACCTCGTGCAGTCCGCCGTGGTCACCGAGCGGATGCGGGCCGGCCGGATCGAGGCTCTGCGCATCCCGCGCAACCCGCTGGACGTGCTCGCCCAGCAGCTGGTCGCGATGACGGCCCTGGACACCTGGCCGGTGGACGAGCTGCTCGCCGTGGTCCGCCGCGCCGCCCCCTTCGCCACCCTCCCGCAGTCCGCGTTCGACGCCGTGCTCGACATGCTGGCCGGCCGCTACCCCTCGGACGCCTTCGCCGAGCTGCGCCCCCGCCTGGTGTGGGACCGGGTGGCCGGCACGGTGACCGGCCGCCCCGGCGCCCAGCGGCTGGCCGTCACCTCCGGCGGCACCATCCCGGACCGCGGCCTGTTCGGCGTCTTCATCGCCGGCACCGCTGCGTCCGATGCGAGAACGGGCAAGAAGGGCGGCGGCCGGGTCGGAGAGCTCGACGAGGAGATGGTCTACGAGTCCCGCGTCGGCGACGTGTTCACCCTCGGCACCACGTCCTGGCGGATCGAGGAGATCACCCACGACCAGGTGCTGGTCACCCCGGCCCCCGGCATCCCCGGCCGGCTCCCGTTCTGGAAGGGCGACACCCTCGGCCGTCCGCTCGAACTCGGCCGCGCCCTCGGCGCCTTCACCCGCGAACTGGGCGCCCTGCGACCGGAGGCCGCCACCGAGCGCCTCAAGCAGGCCGGCCTGGACGACTGGGCCGCCGCCAACCTGCTGGACTACCTGGCGGAGCAGCGCGCCGCCTGCGGCCACCTCCCGGACGACCGCACCATCGTGGTCGAGCGCTTCCGGGACGAGCTCGGCGACTGGCGGATCGTCATCCACTCCCCCTTCGGCGCCCAGGTGCACGCCCCCTGGGCGCTCGCCCTCGGCGCCCGGCTGCGCGAGAAGCACGGCCTGGACCCCCAGGTCATGCACGCCGACGACGGCATCGTGCTCCGCCTGCCCGACGCCGATCTCCTCGCCCCCGACTTCGACTTCAGCACCCCGTCGGAACACGCCACGTCGGACGAGGCCCCGGTCGGCGCCGACGCCGCCCTGTTCGACCCCGGCGAGATCGAGCAGCTGGTCACCGACCAGGTCGGCGGCTCCGCCCTGTTCGCCTCCCGCTTCCGGGAGTGCGCCGGCCGCGCCCTGCTGCTCCCCCGCCGCAACCCCGGCCGCCGCACCCCGCTCTGGCAGCAGCGCCAGCGCGCCGCCCAGCTCCTCGAAGTCGCCTCCGAGTACGGCTCGTTCCCGATCGTCCTGGAAGCCGTCCGGGAGTGCCTGCAGGACGTCTTCGACGTCCCCGGCCTGGTCGAGCTGATGGGCGATCTGGAGTCCCGCGCCGTCCGCCTGGTCGAGGTCACCACCCCGGAGCCCTCGCCCTTCGCCCGCTCGCTGCTGTTCGGCTACGTCGCCCAGTTCCTCTACGAGGGCGACTCCCCGCTCGCCGAGCGCCGCGCCGCCGCCCTCTCGCTCGACTCCCGGCTGCTGTCCGAACTCCTCGGCCAGGCCGAGCTGAGCGAACTGCTCGACCCGCAGGTGCTCACCGAGCTGGAGGCCGAGCTCCAACGCCTCACCCCCGAGCGCCGGATCAGGGACGCCGAGGGTGTCGCCGACGCCCTGCGCCTGCTCGGCCCGCTCACCGAGGCCGAGCTGACGCTCCGCGGCGCCGAGCCGCTCTGGGCCCTGGAGCTGGAGGCGGCCCGCCGGGTGATCCAGGTCCGGATCGCCGGCGAGCAGCGCTGGGCCGCGATCGAGGACGCCGGACGGCTGCGCGACGCACTGGGCACGCCGCTGCCGGTCGGGGTCCCGGAGGCCTTCACCGAGCCGGTCAAGGACCCGCTGGGCGATCTGATCGCCCGCCACGCCCGGACCCACGGCCCCTTCACCGCCGCCGAGGCCGCCACCCGCTACGGCCTGGGCACCGCCGTGGTCACCGGTACCCTGCACCGCCTGACCGCCGCCGGCCGCCTGGTCCAGGGCCAGTACCTCCCACCCGCCGCCCGCCACCGCCCATCGCCGGAAGCGCTTCGCGCCGCCCCTCTTGAGCACACCGCCGCGGAGTGGTGCGACGCCGAGGTGCTGCGCCGGCTGCGCCGCCGCTCGCTCGCCGCCCTGCGCCAGGAGATCGAGCCGGTCCCGCCGCGCGCCCTGGCCGCCTTCCTGCCGCAGTGGCAGCACCTGTCCGGCCACCGGCTGCGCGGCCCCGACGGCCTGCTGCGGGTGGTCGAGCAGCTCCAGGGCACCGCCCTGCCCGCCTCCGCGCTGGAGAAGCTGATCCTCCCGGCCCGGCTCGCCGACTACTCCCCCGGCCTGCTGGACGAGCTGATGGCGGCCGGCGAGGTCGGCTGGTGCGGGGCCGGCGCCCTGCCCGGCAAGGACGGCTGGATCAGCCTGCACCTCGCCGAGAACGCCCACCTGCTGCGCCCCGAGCCCGTCCCGCCCGCGCTCACCCCGGCGCACAGCGCCCTGATGTCCGCGCTGGCCGGCGGCTACGGCCTGTTCTTCCGCCAACTCGTCCAGCAGCTCCCGGAGGAGACCGCCGAGCCGGAGGTCGTCGAGGCGCTCTGGGACCTGGCCTGGGCCGGTTACGTCACCAACGACACCCTCGCCCCGCTGCGCGCCCTGCTCGGCTCCGGCCGGACGGCGGGCGCCACCGCCCACCGCGCGCCCCGGTCCACCCCGCGCGGCCGCTACGGCGGCGCCGGCCGCGCCTTCGGCCGGGTCGGCGGCGCCCTGCGCGGCGGCCCGCCGACGGTGGCCGGCCGCTGGTCGCTGCTGCCCGCCTTCGCCGCCGACCCGACGGTCCGGGCCACCGCCCAGGCGCAGAGCCTGCTGGACCGGCACGGCCTGCTCACCCGGGGCACGGTGGCGGCCGAACGGGTGCCCGGCGGCTTCGCCGGGGTCTACCGGGTGCTCGCCGCGATGGAGGAGCGCGGCCGGGCCCGGCGGGGCTACTTCGTCGAGGGCCTGGGCGGCGCCCAGTTCGCCATGGAGGGCGCGGCCGACCGGCTGCGCTCGGTGAACGGCCGGCTGGAGCGGACCCGTGCCGCCGAGTGGCCGGCCGCCCCGGCCGGCGAGCCGCCGCAGACGCTGGTGCTGGCGGCCGCCGATCCGGCCAACGCCTACGGCGCCGCCCTGCCCTGGCCCGAACCGCCCACCGCCCCCGGCGGCAAGGAGTCCACCGCCCACCGCCCGGGTCGCAAGGCGGGCGCGCTGGTGGTCCTGGTGGACGGCGAGCTGGCGCTGTACGTCGAGCGCGGCGGCAAATCCCTGCTGGCCTGGCCGGAGGACGAGGCCACCCGGGCGCTGGCGGCCGGGGCGCTCGCGGCCGCCGTCCGCGAGGGCGCGCTCGGCAGCGTCACGGTCGAGCGGGCCAACGGCGTGCCCGCCCTCGGTTCCGACCTGGGCCGCGCCCTGGAGGAGGCCGGCTTCCACGCCACCCCGCGCGGCCTGCGGCTGCGCCCCTGACCGCGCCCTTCCGTACCCCGGCGCGAGAACCGAACACGGGCAGCGGAAAGCCGGAGGCCGCGGGGTTCCCGACCCCGCGGCCTCCGGCCACGTCGAATCACCCGATCGGCGGCGGCGGTGCGTCCACCGGTTCCGCCGGGCCCAGCGGCTCCGTGCGCGGGCGCCGGGCCGGGCCGGTGGCGTTCCGGTCGGCGTGGACCGGAATGAGACCGAGTCCCCAGCCGCCAGCCGCGAGCAGCCCCAGCACCGCACCGTCGGTCAGCTGCCCCCGGACCACCAGGAGCCACCAGAGGAGCCCGGCCGCCGGGAGTGCCAGCAGCCACCGCACCGGACGCCGTACCCGCGGGAACAGCCGCGCCCGGGCCCGTATTCGGGCCAGCGGGCGATTCCGCGCGTCTGTTCGCACGACCGCCCTCCCTTCGCTCGCCCCGGGCGGGGGCGCCCGGGAGTCGAGGCCGGGATCAGGCGGCGACCACGTCCATCGCGGCGGCCTTGGGCGACATGTTCGCCCGGTCGGTGCCGGGGGCGGGCAGCGGAACCGGTTCGAGTACCGGCCTCAGCAGATCACCTTCGGAGAGGGTGGCCATCGCCGCAAGTTCGGCGAGCGACAGCTCGTCGCTGACCTCGCGCATGACTTCGGACATCCGGACGTCGAGTGCGTCGCAGATGGCGGAGAGCAGCTCCGAGGAGGCCTCCTTCTGGCCCCGCTCGACCTCGGAGAGGTATCCGAGCGAAACCCTGGCGGCCGCCGACACCTCGCGGAGTGTGCGGCCCTGGCGCTGGCGCTGCCGACGCAGTACATCGCCCAGTAGGCGACGGAGCAGGATCATCGGTGCCTCCCTCCTCGGACTGCGGATCGAGATGTCACGTCCCCACCGTACCGCCTTGCCCGCTTCGCGTGCGGGGACCCTGGTCGTGTTCACTCTGGGCTGCAAGGCCGTCCCCCTCCTCGTTCCGGTGTCCTGCCCGGGTTCGCGGGCCCGTCGTGGTACCCGTAGCGGCTCACCCGGCCACCGTCACGCAACTCGTTCGCCACCTGGTTTCTGCCCAACCAGGCTGTTGGATGTAACACGATCCTCCAGCTGTCCCATACCCACGCGCCAGACCGGCGGATCTCGGTTCGGTGGAGATCCCCTCGCGGCGGGAGCGCCCCTACCGGGCGAACCGGCCGACCAGCAGCTCCAGCGCGGCGGTCACCGCCCCGTGACGGATTGTGGCACGACCGCCCGACAGCCGGGGAGAACTGACCAGAGTTCCGCCCGGGCCGGCGACCGCCAGGTGTACGGTGCCCACCGGCTGCCCGTCCTGCGGGTCCGGCCCGGCCACCCCGGTGGTCGCGAGCCCGTACGTGGCCCCCAGCAACCCGCGCACGCCCTCGGCCATCTGCCGGGCCACCACCGGGTGGACCGGCCCGTACACGTCCAGCAGCCCCTCGTCCACCCCGAGCACCGAGGCCTTCAGTTCGGTGGCGTACGCGGTGACCGACCCCCGGAAGGTCGTGGACGCCCCGGGGACGTCCACCAGCGCGGCGGCCAGCAGACCCCCGGTCAGCGACTCGGCGACGGCCAGCGTGCCGCCCTCGGCCCGCAGCGCGGCGTGCGCCCGCGCGGCCAGCTCGTAGTCCCGCGCGGCCACGTCCCGCTCCGCCGCGTCCCGCTCCGCCGCGTCCAGCGCCACCGCGTCCCGCTCCGCCACCAGGTCTCCCCCGTCGCTCAGCGGCCCGCCCGGGCCGCGGCCTGTCCCTCGCGGCGCAGTCGCAGCGCCTGTCCGATGTAGTCCAGCGCGGTGCCGACGGTCAGCAGCACCGCCAGGCCCATCAGCACGGCCCGCCCGGTGGCCAGCCAGCCGGTCAGGTCCAGGACGTACATGCCGACCGCGGTGCCCTGGGTCAGCGTCTTGAGCTTGCCGCCGCGGCTGGCCGGGATGACCCCGTAGCGGATCACCCAGAACCGCATCAGCGTGATGCCGAGCTCGCGGGCCAGGATCACCACGGTGACCCACCAGGGCAGGTCGCCGAGCAGCGAGAGGCCGATCAGCGCCGAGCCCATGATCGCCTTGTCGGCGATCGGGTCGGCGATCTTCCCGAAGTCGGTGACCAGGCCCTTGCGCCGGGCCAGTTCACCGTCGAACAGGTCGGTGATCATCGCGATCGCGAACGCGGCCCAGGCGACCGAGCGCCACTTGGGGTTGTGCCCGCCGTCGGCGAACAGCAGCGCCACGAAGACCGGTACCAGCAGCACCCGGACCATCGTGAGCACGTTGGCGATGTTCCAGACCCCCGGGGCGGACGGCGCCGCGGCCACCGGTCTGCCCGGGTGGGCCGCGGCCGGGGCGCCTGGCCCCTTGGTCATTCCCCGGCTCCCGAGGCCTCGGCCCCCGAGGTCCTGGGCAGTCGCACCTGCTCCAGCGCCTCGGCGATCAGGTCCACGCCCTCGCTGGCGACCACCTTGGCCCGCCAGAACTGGCCGACCTCGGGGGCCTCGACGCCCTCCAGGGTGGTCAGGCCGTCGGTCTCCGGGGCCTGGTGGGCGGCGCGGCCCTCGACCACGCCGTCCTCGATCGACTCGATCAGCACCTCGACCTCGGTGCCGATCCGCTGCTCGGCCCGCTGGGCGGTCATCTCCTCGGCCAGCCGGCTCAGCCGGTCCAGGCGGTCGGCGATCACGTCCTCGGCGAGCTTGCCGTCGTAGGTCGCGGCCTCGGTGCCGTCCTCGTCCGAGTAGCCGAAGACGCCGATCGCGTCCAGGCCGGCGTGCGTGACGAAGCGCTCCAGCTCGGCGAAGTCCTCCTCGGTCTCACCGGGGAAGCCGACGATGAAGTTGGACCGGGCGCCGGCCTGCGGGGCCTTGTCGCGGATGGTCCCCAGCAGCTCCAGGAACTGGTCGGTGGAGCCGAAGCGGCGCATCCGGCGCAGCACCGCGGGTGCCGAGTGCTGGAAGGACAGGTCGAAGTAGGGCACCACGTCGGTGGTCCCGGTCATCGAGTCGATCAGGCCCGGGCGCATCTCGGCCGGCTGGAGGTAGGAGACCCGGACCCGCTCGACGCCCTCGATCGCGGCGATCTCGCCGAGCAGCGTCTCCAGCAGCCGGATGTCGCCGAGGTCCTTGCCGTACGAGGTGTTGTTCTCGCTCACCAGGACGATCTCGCGCACGCCCTGCCCGGCCAGCCACTGGGCCTCGTTCAGCACGTCGGAGGGGCGGCGGGAGATGAAGGAGCCGCGGAAGGCCGGGATGGCGCAGAAGGAGCAGCGGCGGTCGCAGCCGGAGGCGAGCTTGACCGAGGCCACCGGGTTGTCGTCCAGCCGCTTGCGCAGGGTGCGCGGGCCGGAGGCGGGGGCGAGGCCGTCGGGCAGGTCGGCGATCGGCTCGGCGGGGGCCTCGGCGCCGTGGCCGGGCAGCGCGACGGACTCGGCGGCGGACTGCCGCTCGGCCGGGCTGATCGGCAGCAGCTTGCGGCGGTCGCGCGGCAGGTGCGGGGCGTGGTGGCCGCCGGAGAGGATGGTCTGCAGGCGGTCGGAGATGTTGGTGTAGTCGTCGAAGCCGAGCACGCCGTCCGCCTCGGGCAGCGCGTCGGCGAGCTCCTTGCCGTACCGCTCGGCCATGCAGCCGACCGCGACGACGGCCTGGGTGCGGCCGTGCCCCTTGAGGTCGTTGGCCTCCAGCAGGGCGTCCACGGAGTCCTTCTTGGCGGCTTCGACGAAGCCGCAGGTGTTGACCACGGCGACGTCCGCGTCGGCGGCGTCGTCGACGAGCAACCAGCCGTCGGCTTCCAGTCGCCCGGCGAGTTCCTCGGAGTCCACCTCGTTGCGGGCGCATCCGAGCGTGACAAGGGCGACAGTACGGCGTTCAGGCATAGGCCCAAGATTAACGCGCGGGCTCCGGTGCCGTTCGCCCCGGAGGCCGCGCGCCTCGGATCAGCTGATCATCAGTGGGCCGCGCGACCCCTGTGGTCAGCCCGCCTGCGGGTCTCCGGGGGTGTACGTGACGTGCACCACCTGGCCGTCCTTGCCGAGGAGGCCGAGGTCCTTCCCGTTGACGTACGCGTGCACGGCCCCGCCGTTGCCGAGCACCAGCTTGATCTGCTTGGGGTCGGTGAAGGTCTGGTCCTGGCCGTTGGCGATGTTGTTCTGGAACAGCGACTTGCCGTTGCCGTCCATCGCCGAGACCCAGCTGGTGCCCTCGGCGACCAGTTTCACGGTGACCTTGTCGGCCGGGACGGCGGCGATCGCGGCGGCGCTCGGCGCGGGCGCCGGCGGCTGGACGGCCGGCGTGGCGGCGGGGGCCACCGAGCCGGTGCCGGAGCCGCTGGGCAGCGGCGCGCTGGCCGAGCCCGCGGTGCCGCGCCCGCCGTTGCCGCTGACCAGGTTGAAGCCGATCAGCGCGACCACGGCGACGATCGCGGCGACCATGGCGGCCGCCCAGTTCGGCCGGCCGCGGCGGGGCACCTTGATCGGGCCGCTGTCGATCAGCTGGGTCGCCGGGCGCCTGGCGGCGGGCGAGCCGCCGTGCGCGGCGTCGTACCGGGCGACGAGGGCCTCGCCGTCCAGGCCGATCGCGCGGGCGATCAGGCGGATGTGCCCGCGGGCGTAGAAGTCGCCGCCGCAGCGGGCGAAGTCGTCGTCCTCGATGGCATGGACGATCGGCACCCGCACCCGGGTGGCGGTGCTCACCTGGTCCACCGTGAGCCCCGCGTCGATCCGGGCGGTGGACAGCACCCGGCCGATGCTCGGGGCATCGGCCGCCTGCGTCAGGTCGTCGGTCGGCTCGACGGACGACGTGGCGTTCTCGCGGTCGGAGGACTTGCCGATGGTCACGGGGCACGCCTTTCGAGCGGATGGCCACCTGCTGGGGAACAGTCTAGGGGCGTGGGCGGATCGTTTCTCAAGCGGAACGGGCCCGAATGCGCGCGCCCGATCCGACCGGGGTCCGGCACCGCGTTGACGGGTCGTCGGCGCGGCCGCGCGGGGAGCCCGGGGTTCGCTTTCCGCCGTGTGACGCGGTGTACGTACGTTCGGTTCCCCACACGGCGCCTACCCTCCTCCGAACGAGTGACACCCGGGTCAGGACACGGCCCTGCCCCCGACAGGGCCGTCCGTCAGCCCCGAAGGGTGATCAGCACCCCGTCCAGCTCGTCCGGCTTCACCAGCACGTCACGGGCCTTGGAGCCCTCGCTCGGGCCGACGATCCCGCGCGACTCCATCAGGTCCATCAGCCGGCCCGCCTTGGCGAAGCCGACCCGGAGCTTGCGCTGGAGCATCGAGGTCGAGCCGAACTGGGTGGAGACCACCAGCTCGGCCGCCTGGATCAGCAGGTCGAGGTCGTCGCCGATCTCCTCGTCGATCTCCTTCTTCGGCCCGCCGCCCACCGTCACGTCGTCCCGGTAGACGGCGCTCAGCTGGTCCTTGCAGTGCTGCACCACCTTGGCGATCTCGGCCTCGGTGACGAAGGCGCCCTGCATGCGGATCGGCTTGCTCGCGCCCATCGGCAGGAAGAGCGCGTCGCCCTTGCCGATCAGCTTCTCCGCGCCGGGCTGGTCGAGGATGACCCGGGAGTCGGCCATCGCGGAGGTCGCGAAGGCCAGCCGGGACGGCACGTTGGCCTTGATCAGGCCGGTGACGACGTCCACCGAGGGCCGCTGGGTGGCGAGCACCAGGTGGATGCCGGCCGCGCGGGCCAGCTGGGTGATGCGCACCACCGAGTCCTCGACGTCGCGCGGGGCGACCATCATCAGGTCGGCCAGCTCGTCGACGATCACCAGCAGGTACGGGTACGGGCGCAGCTCGCGCTCGCTGCCCGGCGGCGGGGTGACGGTGCCGGCCTTCACGGCGGCGTTGAAGTCGTCCACGTGCCGGAACCCGTACGCCGCGAGGTCGTCGTAGCGCAGGTCCATCTCGCGCACCACCCACTGGAGGGCCTCGGCGGCCTTCTTGGGGTTGGTGATGATCGGGGTGATCAGGTGCGGGATGCCCTCGTACGCGGTGAGCTCGACGCGCTTGGGGTCGACGAGCACCATCCGCACCTCGTCCGGGGTGGCCCGGGCGAGGATCGAGGTGATCAGGCAGTTGATGCAGGAGGACTTGCCCGCGCCGGTCGCACCGGCGACCAGGATGTGCGGCATCTTGGCGAGGTTGGCCATCACGGTGTGGCCCTCGACGTCCTTGCCCATGCCGACGACCATCGGGTGGGTGTCCTCGGCGGCCGTGCGCGAGCGCAGGATGTCGCCGAGGCTGACCATCTCGCGGTCCCGGTTGGGGATCTCGATGCCGACGGCGGACTTGCCCGGGATGGGGCTGATGATCCGCACGTCCGGGCTGGCCACCGCGTACGCGATGTTCTTGGCGAGCGCGGTGATCCGCTCCACCTTGACGGCCGGGCCGAGCTCGACCTCGTAGCGGGTGACCGTCGGGCCCCGGGTGAAACCGGTGACCTTGGCGTCCACCTTGAACTCGGCGAAGGTGCTCGTGAGCTGGGCCACCACCTCGTCGTTGAGGGCGCTGCGGGCCTTGGCCGGGCCGCCGCGCTCCAGCAGGTCGAGGGAGGGCAGGGCGTAGGTGATGCCCTCGGAGAGCTGGAGCTGCTCCATGCGCACGGGCGCCGGGCCGTGCTCCTCGGGTGCGCCGGGGCCGCCACTGCGGGCGGCCGGGACGGCGGGCTCCTCCGGCGGGGCGGTGCGGTCCTGCACCTGGTGCATCATGTCCGCCACCGCGGAGGAGGCGGGCACGCCGTAGACCAGGGCGCCGTCCAGGTCCGCGGCCGCGCCGGCGGCGAGGTCGCGGGTGGCGTAGGGGTCCAGCGGCTCCTTGTCCAGCGAGATCCGCTCGGCGTCCTCCGGCTCGTCGGTCCGCTTGCGCCGGCGGCGGCGCCGGGCGGCCACCTCGTCCGAGGGGTCGTCACCGTCGGTGTCCACGGTGAAGGGCAGCGCGTCGGGGTCGGCGTCCTCCGGCGGGTCGGTGGACAGCTCGCGCTCCGGCGTGCGCCCCCAGTGCAGCTCGTCCTCGGGCCTGGGCTCGACCACGCCCAGCCGTATGCCGATCCCCCGCACCCGCTCGCCGATCCGGTTGATCGGAGTGGCGGTGACCACCAGCAGGCCGAAGAAGGCCAGCAGCAGGAGCAGCGGCACGGCGAGCGCCGGCCCGGCGGCGGCCATCATCGGGGTGGACGCGGCCCAGCCGATGATTCCGCCGGCCGCCCTTATCCGGGAGGCGCCGCTGCCCATCATGGGCGCGCCGCAGCCGATGTGGACCAGGCCCAGGACGCCGACCAGCAGCGCGCTCAGCCCGATCATGATCCGCCCGTTGGCCTCCGGCAGCTCCGGGTGGCGCCAGAGCCGGATCGCCATCGCGGCCAGCAGGAACGGCACCAGCACGTCGAGCCGGCCGAACAGCCCGGACACCACGGCGGTGGCTCCCTCGCCCAGCCAGCCCTGGGGGCTGAACCAGGTGCCGGCCGCGGTCACCAGCGCGAGCGCGAACAGCAACAGGCCCACGCCGTCCTTGCGGTGGTCCGGATGCAGGTTCTTGGCACCGTCGCCGAAGCCCCGGAAGATCGCGGCGATCGGGCTCGCCAGGGCGTTGAGCGCGCCCATCAGCACCGACCTGGACGGCTTGGGCGCGGGCGCGGCCGCCTTGGCCGCCGTCTTCTTCGCGGGGGCCGCCTTCTTCGCCGCCGCCTTCTTCGCGGGCGGCTTGCCGGGGGCCTTCGCCGCGGCCTTCTTGGACGGTCCCGGACTCGTCTTACGTGCTGCGTTCCCGGGCGTGCGAGTGGCCATGGGTCAGCAGCCTACCGGGGCGGACGACCAGTGCACATGCGCCCGAGCCCGGGCGCCCGGACGTGTCGCAGACACACCGTCACCCTGACCGGGATTCACCCGGTCGCCACACCGGACCACCCGGACGGGTGAACCGCCGACCGGGGATCAGGAACTGCCCGGGCGCATCGCGTCCAGGGCCCGGCGCAGCCCGGCGAGCTTGCGCTCCAGGTGCGCGGCGGTGGCGGCCGCCCCGGCGTCCTCGCCCCCGTCCAGCTGCTTGCCGAGCGCCTCGGCCTGCTCCTCGACCGCCGCCAGCCGCGCGGACAGCTCGCCCAGCAGCGCCCCGCCGAGCGCCCGGTCGTCGCCGCCCTCCTCCAGTTGCAGGCGCAGCAGCGCGGCCTGCTCCTTCAGCTGGCAGTTCTTCGCGTACAGGTCGACGAAGACGGAGACCTTGGCGCGCAGCACCCACGGGTCGAAGGGCTTGGAGATGTAGTCCACCGCACCGGCCGCGTAGCCGCGGAAGGTGTGGTGCGGGCCGTGGTTGATCGCGGTCAGGAAGATGATCGGGATGTCCCGGGTGCGCTCGCGGCGCTTGATGTGGGCGGCGGTCTCGAAGCCGTCCATCCCCGGCATCTGGACGTCCAGCAGGATCACCGCGAAGTCGTCGGTGAGCAGCGCCTTCAGCGCCTCCTCACCGGAGGCCGCGCGGACCAGCGTCTGGTCCAGGGCCGAGAGGATCGCCTCCAGCGCCAGCAGGTTCTCCGGTCGGTCGTCGACCAGGAGGATCTTGGCCTTCTGCATCAGGGCTCGCCCTCCTGTCGCCTGCCTGCCGCCCGGTGCAGGCACCCGCGTACTGCCCACCGCTACCCCGGTCATGCTAGCCGCACCCCCTCGCCCGGCACATCGCCCCGTCGTGACCCGATCCGGGGCGGCGCGCAGTCAGTGCTCCGGCGCACGCTCACCAGCGTGTTGCCGTCCGGTCACTGTTCGCAACGATCGGTGACCCTACCGGGTTCCCGGGCCCGACCGCCAGCAAGCCGACCGCGCGGCCGGCGTGAACCCGGGGCCCGGTCCCGGGTTCACGCCTCCCGCACGGTCACGCGCGGTCGCCGTTCAACCACTCGCGCATCACCGTCAGCAGGTGGTCGGTCTCCACCGGCTTGGTGATGTGGTCGGTGGCACCCGCCTGCAGCGACTTCTCCTTGTCGCCCTTCATCGCCTTGGCGGTCAGCGCGATGATCGGCAGGCCGGCGAACTGGGGCATCCGGCGGATCGCCTCGGTGGTCGCGTAGCCGTCCATCTCCGGCATCATGATGTCCATCAGGACCAGCGCCACGTTCTCGTGCTGCTCCAGCATCTCGATGCCCTCGCGGCCGTTCTCCGCGTACAGCACGGTCAGGCCGTGCTGCTCCAGCACGCTGGTGAGGGCGAACACGTTGCGGACGTCGTCGTCCACGATCAGCACCTGCTGGCCGTCGAAGCGCCGGGCGCCGTTGACCGGTCGGAGCTGGACGGGCTCCAGCGTCCGCGGTCCGGCGGCGCTCTCCAGGGCGGCGCTGCGCCGGCGCTCCACCGCGCCGCGGCGGCGCTCCTCGGCCAGCTCCCGGACCTCCTGGGCCCAGTGGTCGGCCGGGTTCTCGCCGACCGGCACCGGCAGGCCCACCGGGGTCACCCCGACCGAGGCGCGCGGCGCCAGGCCGCTCGCCACGCCCTGGCGGGGCTCTCCGACGGCCTCCGGGGCCTCGGTGCGCAGCGGCAGGTAGAGCGTGAAGGTGGAGCCCTTGCCCAGCTCGCTCTCGGCGTGGATCTCGCCGCCGAGCAGCCGGGCGATCTCGCGGCTGATGGACAGGCCGAGGCCGGTGCCGCCGTACTTGCGGCTGGTGGTGCCGTCGGCCTGCTTGAACGCCTCGAAGATCTCCCGCAGCTTGTTGCCGGGGATGCCGATGCCGGTGTCGGAGACCGAGAAGGCGATCAGCTCGTCGTCCGGCCCCTGGATCGAGCCGGACTCCAGCAGCCGCTCGCGCACGTGCTGCGGGACCTCCCGGCCGGCCGGGCGGATCGAGAAGTCGACGGCTCCGGCGTCGGTGAACTTCACCGCGTTGGAGATCAGGTTGCGCAGCACCTGCTGGAGCCGCTGCTCGTCGGTGTGCAGGGTGACCGGCAGGGCGGGCGAGACCCGGACGGCGAAGTCCAGGTTCTTGTCCAGCGCGACCGGCTGGAAGGTGGCCTCGACGTAGTCGACCAGCTGGACCAGCGCGATCCGGGCCGGGCGGACGTCCATCTTGCCGGCCTCGACCTTGGACAGGTCGAGGATGTCGTTGATCAGCTGGAGCAGGTCGGAGCCCGCGCCGTGGATGGTGTCGGCGAACTCGACCTGCTTCGGCGAGAGGTTGCCCTCGTTGTTGTCGGAGAGCAGCTTGGCCAGGATCAGCAGCGAGTTGAGCGGGGTGCGCAGCTCGTGCGACATGTTGGCGAGGAACTCGCTCTTGTAGCGGGAGGCCAGGGCGAGCTGCTCGGCCCGCTCCTCCAGGACCTGCCGGGCCTCCTCGATCTCGCCGTTCTTGATCTCGATGTCGCGGTTCTGCTGGGCGAGTTGCTCGGCCTTCTCCTGCAACTCCTCGTTGGTGCGCTCCAGTTCCTCCTGGCGTGCCTCCAACTCGGCGGACCGCATGGAGAGTTCGGCGGTGAGTCGCTGGGACTCCAGCAGCAGGCCCTCGGTCTTGGTGTTGACGCTGATGGTGTTGACGGTGACGCCGATCAGGTCGGCGATCTGGTTCAGGAAGTCCAGCGCGACGGTGGTGAAGGAGCTGAAGGTGGCCAGCTCGATCACGCCCAGCAGCCGGCCCTCGAACAGCACCGGCAGCACCACGATGTGGGCCGGGGAGGCCTCGCCGAGCCCG
Source organism: Kitasatospora sp. NPDC005856 (assembly GCF_040629945.1). NCBI lineage: Bacteria > Bacillati > Actinomycetota > Actinomycetes > Kitasatosporales > Streptomycetaceae > Kitasatospora > Kitasatospora sp. NPDC005856. Next base: position 39,161 of record NZ_JBEXWT010000071.1, read on the forward strand.
GAGGCGATCTTCAGGTAGCCGGGCGGCGCCTCCTTGAGGATGATCGCCCGCTTCTCCACCGCGGCCTGGCCGATCAGCGACTCGCCGGGGCGGAAGGTGGTCGGCATCGCCCGCCGCTGGTAGCCGTAGCTGCCGATCAGGCGCAGCACGGTGTCGTTCTCGTCGTCGTCCTCGGTGATCAGCTCGGCGGTGCGGCCGGCCGGCTGGGCGAGGAAGAAGGCACCGTGCTGGGCGGAGACCACCGGGGTCAGCTCGGTCATGATCAGCGAGGCGACCGCCTCCAGGTCCCGGCGGCCCTGGAGCAGACCGGAGATCCGGGCCAGATTGGTCTTGAGCCAGTCCTGCTCCTGGTTGGTGCGGGTGGTCTCGCGCAGGTTGGCGATCATCTGGTTGATGTTGTCCTTGAGCTCGTCGAGCTCGCCCGCGGCGTCCACGTCGATCCGCAGGCTCAGGTCGCCCCTGGTGACCGCGGTGGCGACCTGGGCGATCGCGCGCACCTGCCGGGTCAGGTTGTTGGCCAGCTCGTTCACCGACTCGGTGAGGTCCTGCCAGGTGCCGTCCACCCCGGGCACCCGGGCCTGGCCGCCGAGCCGCCCGTCGGTGCCCACCTCGCGGGCGACCCGGGTGACCTCGTCGGCGAACGCCGAGAGCTGGTCGACCATGGTGTTGATGTTGGTCTTGAGCTGGAGGATCTCGCCGCGCGCGTCGACGTCGATCTTCTGCGAGAGGTCGCCGCGCGCCACCGCGGTGATCACCAGCGCGATGTTCCGCACCTGGCCGGTGAGGTTGTTGGCCATCTGGTTGACGTTGTCGGTCAGGTCCTTCCAGATCCCGGCCACACCCGGCACGCTCGCCTGGCCGCCCAGCGTGCCGTCGGTGCCGACCTCGCGGGCGACCCGGGTGACCTCCACCGCGAAGGAGGACAGCTGGTCGACCATGGTGTTCAGGGTCGCGGCGAGCGCCGCCACCTCGCCCTGCGCCTCGATGGCGATCTTCTTGGAGAGGTCGCCACGGGCCACCGCGCCGGCGACCTCGGCGATGTTGCGCACCTGTCCGGTCAGGTTCGACGCCATGAAGTTGACGTTGTCGGTCAGGTCCTTCCAGATGCCCGACACCCCGCGCACCCGGGCCTGGCCGCCCAGGATGCCCTCGGTGCCCACCTCGCGCGCCACCCTGGTCACCTCGTCGGCGAACGCCGACAGCTGGTCGACCATGGTGTTGACGGTCGTCACCAGCTCCAGGATCTCGCCCCGGGCGTCGACGGTGATCTTCTTGGAGACGTCGCCGCGCGCCACCGCCGTGGTCACCTCGGCGATGTTCCGGACCTGGCTGGTCAGGTTGTTGGCCATCAGGTTGACGGAGTTGGTCAGGTCCTTCCAGATCCCGGCCACGCCGGGCACGCTGGCCTGGCCGCCCAGGATGCCCTCGGTGCCGACGTCCCGGGCGACCCGGGTGACCTCGTCCGCGAAGGCGCCCAGCTGGTCCACCATCGTGTTGATGGTGTTCTTCAGCTCCAGGATCTCCCCGCGCGCGTCGACCTGGATCTTCTGCGACAGGTCGCCCTTGGCGACCGCGGTCGTCACCTGGGCGATGTTGCGCACCTGATCGGTGAGGTTGTTCGCCATGAAGTTGACGTTGTCGGTCAGGTCCCGCCAGACCCCGGCCGCCCAGGGCACCTGCGCCTGGCCGCCGAGCCGTCCCTCGGTGCCCACCTGGCGGGCCACCCGGGTCACCTGCTCGGCGAAGCCGGAGAGCTGGTCGACCATCGTGTTGATGGTGTTCTTCAGCTCCAGCATCTCCCCGCGCGCGTCCACCTCGATCTTCTGCGAGAGGTCCCCGCGCGCCACCGCCGTCGTCACCTGGGCGATGTTGCGCACCTGGCCGGTCAGGTTGTCGGCCATGAAGTTCACCGAGTCGGTGAGGTCCCGCCAGACCCCCGCCACGCCCGGCACCTGGGCCTGCCCGCCGAGCCGGCCCTCCGTCCCCACGTCCCGGGCCACCGTGGTGACCTGGGCGGCGAACCCGTTCAGCTGGTCCACCATCGTGTTGACGGTGTTCTTCAGCTCCAGCATCTCGCCGGCCACCTCGACGGTGACCTTGCGGGACAGGTCGCCCTTGGCCACCGCCGTCGTCACCTGGGCGATGTTGCGGACCTGGGCGGTCAGCCGGCCCGCCATGGTGTTGACCGAGTCCGCCAGGTCCTTCCAACTGCCGGACACGCTGCGGACCTTGGCCTGACCGCCGAGCTTGCCCTCGGTGCCGACCTCGCGGGCCACCCGGGTCACCTCGTCGGTGAACTCGGAGAGCTGGTCCACCAGCCCGTTGACGGTCCGCCCGATCTTCAGGTACTCGCCGCGCAGCGGGTGGCTCACCCCGTTGCTGTGCAGCGAGCGCAGCTCCATCTTCTGGTCCAGGTCGCCCTCGGCGATCGAGGTGAGCACCCGGCCCACCTCGGCCATCGGGCGGGCCAGGTCGTCGATCAGCGCGTTGCAGTTGTCGACCGCCGCCATCCAGGCGCCCTCGCCCGCACCGGTCTCCAGCCGCTCGTTCAAGCGGCCCTCGCGGCCCACCGCGCGCCGGACCCGCGCCAGTTCACCGGTCAGGTGCTGGTTGCGCTCGGCGACCTCGTTGAACACCGCGGCGATCTCGGCCAGCGGCCCGTCCCCCGGGACGGTCAGCCGGCGGCGGAAGTTGCCGTCCCTCATCGCGGTCAGCGCCGACAGCAGCTTGCGCAGCTCGGCGGGCTCCGCGCCACGACCGTGGCCCGGCGCCCGTCGGCCGGCCGCGTTCCGCGGCACGGCCCCGGGGCGCCCACCGCGCGCGGCGGGCGGCGTCGTTCCGGTTGCGTCCTTGGTGGCCGAACTCAACGGGCCCCTCCCACATCGTGAACTGTCCGGTGACCGACCGTGCCGGTGCGGCACGCACCCGGGCACCGGCCCGGCTGGGCTGCGTGCCGACCGTCCTCGACGCGCCGGCACCCACACGACCGTACTGCTCGCACCGGCCGTCGCGGACCCCCCAGTCTGGCAGCACAGGCACCGGGTGCACGGCCGGTTGCGCTCGGTTCGTACCGCACCGTCCGAAACAGGTGGGCAGAATCACCCTCTGGTGCCTGTTTCGACTCCCCGCCCCCACGGGGAACCAAGCGGAAAGTAGGGTGGAGCGCTGCACCGGGCCACGACCCGACCCAGCGCCGCCGCTCACCCCGACGGCGCGCACGGGGAGTCGGCGCCGCACCCCGGACAGCCAGGGCAAGAGCAGCAGAGGAGAAGTGGCAACGTGGTCACCGCGCGCGCAGCCGCCACCTTCGACCCCGACGGCCGGTCCGCGGCCGCCGCACGGGGTTTCGTCCGGGACGCGCTGCTCGGCTGGGGCCTGCCAGAGGTCGTCGACGACGCGGTCGTGCTGGTCAGCGAGCTCGTCACCAACGCCGTCGTGCACGCCGGCACCGACGCGGAGGTCTGCTGCCTGCGCGAGGAGGAGAGCGTCCGGATCGAGGTCACCGACCACCACCCCGAGCGCGGCCTGCCCTCGCTCGGCGGCGGTCCGGTCACCGGCTCCGACCGGTACGCCGACCCGGACGGCGAGGGCGGTCGCGGCCTGCTGATGTGCTCCGCCCTCGCGGAGCGGTGGGGCGTCGAGTACGCGGCCGGCCGCAAGACCGTCTGGTTCCGCCTCGCACTGCCCGCACAGGTGCTCGGCACCCGCTACGCCGTTCCCGCGACCCCCGGCAGCGATCTGCCCAGCGGCCCCGGCCCGGTGCACGTCGCCGTCGTCCAACTCGACGAGGACGGCCGGGTGCTGGCCTGGAACCCGGATGCCGAGGCGCTCTTCCAGTACCCCGCCGCGGCCGTCCTCGGCCGCCCCTGGGCCGACCTCGCGGTCTGGCCCAAGTCCCCCGGCGCCCGCGGCCTCGGCCTGACCGACACCCTGCGGATGGCCCGCTGGGAGGGCGGCTACGGCATCCGCCGCCAGGACGGCCACGAGGTCGAGGTGTACGGCGCCCAGGTCCGGCTCCGCGACACCGAGGGCGTCCCCTCCACCCTCTGCCTGCTCGTCCTCGAACCCGACCGCGCGGTGCTGCGCTCCCCCGCCCGGGCCCTGCCCGGCGAGCGCCCCGACCAGGCCGGGCCCCGGCTCGACCTGCTGGCCGGCCCGGTCGCCGCAGACGACCTCGACACCCTGCTCCAGCGCACCGTCGAACGCGCCCGCGACCTGCTCGACGGCGACGCCGCCTACCTGCTGCTCACCACCGACGACGAGGCCGAGTTCGAGGTCCGCGCCGCCACCGGCCTCACCGCCGGACACCGCAGACACACCCGCTTCCCGGTCGGCACCGGCAACCGCTACGACTCCGCCCGGCTGCCCTCCGTCCACGAGGACCTCGCCGCCCGGCCCACCGGACTGCCGCTGCTCTCCGACAGCGGCATGCGCTCCCTGATCACCGTCCCGCTCAAGGTCGAGGGCCGCCTCATCGGTTCGCTCGGCATCGCCGCCGCCGCGCCCGGCCGCTACGACAACGAGGACGCGCTGCGCCTGCAGTTCGCCGCCGACCGGGTCGCCCTCGCCGTCGAGAGCACCCGGCTGACCGAGCTCGAACAGCTGCGCCGCGGCTCGCTCTCCTTCCTCGTCGAGGCCTCCGACCTGCTGGCCGGCACCCTCGAACACGAACAGACGCTCGCACTGATGGCCCAGATGGCCGTCCCCACCCTCGCCTCCTGGTGCGCCGTCTACACGACCGCCGACCACTCCTCCCCGGCCAGGCTGGCCTTCGTCCTGCACGAGGACGAGGACCGCATCGACCCGCTGCGCGACCTGCTCGACAAGACCCCCGTGCCGGAGGCCGGCCCCACCCACGGCGTCCGGTTCTGGACGGCCCCCGCCGAATCCGCCGGGGCGAGCGGGCTCGCCGACGGCCCGGAACTCGCGGGCCTGCTCGGCGAGACCGTCGTCCTCGCGCTGACCGCCCGCAACCGCGTCATCGGCCTGCTGGTGCTCGGCGTCCCGGCCGGCGTCCGGTTCCGCCAGGAGATCCTCGAACTCGCCGAGGACCTCTCCCGCCGGGCCGCCCTCGCCCTGGACAACTCCCGCCTCTACTCCGAGCGCACCGCCACCAGCCAGGCCCTCCAGCGCAGCCTGCTCCCGCCGGACCTGCCGGAGATCCCCGGCGTCGAGGTGGACGTGTACTACCAGGCGGCCGGCGAGGGCAACGAGGTCGGCGGCGACTTCTACGACCTGTTCACCATCCGCGAGGGCACCTACGGATTCGCCATCGGCGACGTCTGCGGCACCGGACCCGAGGCCGCCTCGGTCACCGGCCTGGCGCGGCACTCGCTGCGGCTCCTCGCCCGCGAGGGCCTGGACGCGCCGCAGGTGCTGCGCCGGCTCAACGCGGCCATCCTGGACGAGGGTTCACGCAGCCGCTTCCTCACCCTGCTCTACGGCGAGCTGACGCCCCGCCCGGACGGCAGCACCGAGCTCTCCCTGGTCTGCGCCGGCCACCCCCTGCCGCTGCGGCTGCGCACCGACGGCCAGGTCGACCGGGCCGCCACCCCGCAGCCGCTGCTCGGCGTCATGGACGACCTCGACCTCACCGCCGAGCACCTGGTGCTCGCCCCCGGCGAGGTCCTGCTCTGCGTCACCGACGGGGTCACCGAGCGCCGCGAGGGCCGGCGGATGCTGGGCGACGACGGCCTCGCCGAGGTGCTCACCGGCTGCACCGGCCTGACCGCCGGCGCGGTCGCGGCGAGGGTGCAGCGCGCGGTCGAGCGCTTCGCCCCGGAGCCGCCGTCCGACGACATGGCGATCCTGACCCTGCGGGTGCCCACCCAGCGCAAGGCCTGAGCGCTCCGCGGCCGGCGCGGCGTCGGCTCGGTGCGGCGCCTACCGTGTGCGGCACCGACCGTGTGGTGACTCCGCCCGTGTGCTGACGTAGTCACAAATTGTTATATTCACAATGGTGCAAGCGGGGAGGGGTCGGGTAGACCGATCTCACCGGAGATTCCCTCCGGCGGGGACGCGACCAGCGGGCTCTCCGCTGGCCCATCACTTCCGATGGCCCACCACTTTCGACCGCAGCCCGCGCACGCTCACAGCGGTGCGCCCTCGGCGCGGTCGCGCGCATCCACTCATCGAGACGACACCACAGCGTCACTGCGCCCTGCGCGCGCCCAGAGTGAAAGGAGCCTCCGGTGAGCAACGACGCTACCGGGGCAACGAACGCCCGCTCCACCGGAGCCGACGCGGGTAACCTCGGCTACCTCGCACTCGGTCTCACACTGCTCGCCTACGGCCTGCTCTCCACCGGCATCCTGCACGGAGCCGGAGTCGGGAACGCGGCCCACCTCGCCCATCTCCTCGGCGGCGTCACCCTCTTCATCGCGGGCCTCTGGCAGCTCCGCGGCGGCGAGGGCTTCACCGGAACCGCCTTCACCACCCTCGGCGCCTTCTGGGCGACCTGGTCGGCGGCCGGCGGGGCGGGCAAGAACGCCGCCGGACTCTTCCTGCTGCTGTGGGCCCTGCTCGCCCTCACCCTCACCGCCGCGAGCTGGGGCACCGGCCTGCTCGGCCGCGCCGTCTACGGCCTGCTGACGGTCTCCCTGCTGCTCTCCGCCATCGCCAGCTTCGGCGGCTACGGCGGCCTGGCCAAGACCGCCGGCTGGATCGCGGCCGTCTCCGGGCTCGCCGCCTGGTACGGGGCCACCTCCGCGCTGAGCAACGGCTCCTGGGGGAAGCTCTCCCTGCCGGTCAAGTAGCCGACGGCCGGGACCGGCCCCGGTCAACCGACCTGCTCCAACCGCTCCTCCGCGGTGCCGCGGGGCCCGACCTCCGTCCTGGCGGAGGCCCGGCCCCGTCGGCGTGCCGCCAGCGCCAGCACGGCGTAGGCGAGGAGCAGGATCGCCACGGCCACGATGCCGTCCGACCAGAAGTGGTTGGCCGTCACCACCACCACGGCCACCGTCAACAACGGATGCAGCACCATCACCCAACGCAGCGAACTGCGCGACACCCGGATCACCGCGACCGCTGCCAGCACGCACCAGGCGACGTGCACCGAGGGCATCGCCGACAACTGATCGGCCACCACCACACCGCCGACCGCGCCGCCGTAGACCGACTGCCCGTACTGGGCGGCCACGTCGACGAAGCCGCTCTCCGGCAACATCCGCGGCGGCGCCACCGGGATGAACTGCACCAGCAGGCAGACCGCGGTCGTGATCACCACCGTGTTGCGCACCCACGCGTAGCGCTCGCGGTGCCGCACGAACACCCAGAGCAGGACGCCCAGCATCACGGCGAAGTGCATGACCGCGTAGTAGTAGTTCGCCAGCCTCACCAGCACCGGGTACGGCGTGACCGCCTTCTGCCAGGAGGCCTCGTCCGGCAGCCCGACCACCTGCTCGGTGTGGTGGATCCAGCTCGCACGGTCCAACGCGTGGTCCGTGCTCATCACCGAGAGGTGCCCGACCAGCTGCCAGAGCGCGAACAGCGCCAGCAGCGTGCCGGCCTCCCGCAGCAGAGCGGACAGCGCCGGCTTCCGGCCCTTCACCGCGGCGTACGCGCCCGCATGGAGACCGACGGCGGCGGCCCCGGCGGACTGCCAGGTAAGGGTCAGGTTCTGCATTGGCAGAGGGTAACGCAAAAAGCCCCTTCCCGGATGGGAAGGGGCTTTTTGGAAGAATTGTTCGGCGGCGTCCTACTCTCCCACAGGGTCCCCCCTGCAGTACCATCGGCGCTGTGAGGCTTAGCTTCCGGGTTCGGAATGTAACC